>NZ_JBHJUW010000003.1:0-147036 GCF_042268205.1 Streptomyces sp. NPDC056160 | reverse complement strand
CGCGCGGCGGCCCTCCCCCCCCCCCCCCGGCCGCCCCCCCCCCCACGGCGCTCACACGTTGAGCTCGTAGCGGAAACACGCGGTCAGCGACCCCGGCGAGTACCCACCCCACCGTTCCCCCGCACTGTGACGTGTGGCACGATGCTGGCCACCCCACCGGCACAGCCCTCACGGGAGACACTCCTAGTGCAGCACTCCGCCGTCCCGGACCTGGCACACACCCACACCCGCCCCATCCACTGGGTCGCCACCGCCGCCGCAGTCGCCGGTGTCGTCGCACTCTCCCCGGTCCTCCAGCCGCTCTCCGCCACCGCCGCCCAGCACGACGGCACCCGGACCGCGAGCGCCCCCGCGGCAGCCGCACCCCCCACCACCACCGGCGTGACGTTCCCCATCCAGTGCGGGACCCTGAAGGCCGTCGTCGCCAAGAAGGCCGCCGGAGACCTCGACCACGACGGTCGCCCGGAGACCGTGGCCGTCGTCCACTGCGACGCCTCCATGGGCACCCCGCCCGACGCCGTCTACGTCCTCACCCACGCCCGGGGCACCACCACGCCCCGCGTCGTGGCCACCCTCGTCGACCCCAAGGACCGGTACACGGTCACGGACTTCGCCGTACGCGCCGGCGAGGTCTCCGCCACCCTGCTCGGCTACTCCTCGCCCGACGTGCCCAATTGCTGCCCCGACCTGAAGGACGGCGCGAAGTGGCAGTGGAAGAACGGCGCGTTCGTCCGCTCCGGGCCGGACCGGGCACGCAGTGTGTGAGACCCGCCCCCGCGGCCGGCAGCCGACCGCGGACGGACCCGCGCGGGGGCCGGTCAGCATGGTGAGGAATCAGACAGTGCTGACGTGTATCGGGCGGCGGTGACGGCGCGGAACCGGCCGGTCACTCCGCGTCGGGCCCGTACACCTCGACCTTGTCCGAAACACGGCGCACATGGATGCACTCGCCGGGACACTCCTTCGCCGAGTCCGCCACGTCCGTGAGAAGCGGCAGCGGCACGGGCGTTGTCGCCCCCCGCGCCTGGAGCAGCTCGTCACCGGAGCCCTTCACGTAGGCCAGACCGTCGATGTCCAGCTCGAACACCTCGGGCGCGTACTGCGCACAGATGCCGTCACCGGTGCACAGGTCCTGGTCGATCCAGACCTCCAGCTCCTCGCCACCGTCCGCGATCCGCTGCTGCACGCTCATGTCTCCTGCCGTTTCACGTCGAGCCGGGCGGGAATCAGGCCAGCTCGGACGGGTGTTGAACGTCTCGACCCTACCTCCGTCGGCTTTCCAATCATGTTCGGTGGGTATTCCCCTGGCGTGAGGGAGAGCGCAAGGGTGAAGATCGGACACACCCCGACAGTCTTTGTGATCTAGGGGTTTCAATCGACACCCACCCAGGTAGGGTCTGGAAGCGTCCAGCTCCCCTTGGAGGAGGTGAGGACCGTGGCAGCCCACGACGACGACATGAACCGCGGCATCCGCCCGGGACGAGGGTCCGACGACCCGGCCGGGCAGATCGCCTACCTTGAGCAGGAGATCGCCGTCCTGCGACGCAAGCTCGCCGACTCTCCGCGGCACACGAGGATCCTCGAAGAGCGGATCGTCGAGCTGCAGACCAACCTGGCCGGCGTGTCCGCGCAGAACGAGCGACTGGCGAACACGCTCCGCGAGGCACGCGACCAGATCGTGGCCCTCAAGGAGGAGGTCGACCGGCTCGCTCAGCCGCCCGCAGGGTTCGGCGTCTTCCTGCAGTCCAACGAGGACGGCACCGCCGACATCTTCACCGGCGGCCGCAAGCTGCGGGTGAACGTCAGCCCCGGCGTCGAGCTCGACCAGCTCAGGCGCGGCCAGGAAGTGATGCTCAACGAAGCACTCAACGTGGTCGAGGCCATGGAGTTCGAGCGCGTCGGCGACATCGTCACCCTCAAGGAGATCCTCGAGGACGGCGAGCGCGCCCTCGTGCTCGGGCACACCGACGAGGAGCGGGTGGTGCGGCTCGCCGAGCCGCTGCTGGACGTCACCATCCGCCCCGGCGACGCCCTGCTGCTCGAACCCAGGTCGGGCTACGTCTACGAGGTCGTGCCCAAGAGCGAGGTCGAGGAACTCGTCCTCGAAGAGGTCCCCGACATCGGCTACGAGCAGATCGGCGGCCTCGGCAACCAGATCGAGATGATCCGCGACGCGGTCGAGCTGCCGTACCTCTACCCGGACCTGTTCAAGGAGCACGAACTGCGCCCGCCCAAGGGTGTGCTGCTCTACGGGCCGCCCGGATGCGGCAAGACGCTCATCGCCAAGGCCGTCGCCAACTCGCTGGCCAAGAAGGTCGCCGAGGTCACCGGCCAGGCCGCCGGCAAGAGCTTCTTCCTCAACATCAAGGGCCCCGAGCTGCTGAACAAGTACGTCGGCGAGACCGAGCGGCAGATCCGCCTCGTCTTCCAGCGCGCCCGGGAGAAGGCCAGCGAGGGCACCCCCGTCATCGTCTTCTTCGACGAGATGGAGTCCCTCTTCCGCACCCGCGGCTCCGGCGTCAGCTCGGACGTGGAGAACACCATCGTCCCCCAGCTGCTCGCCGAGATCGACGGCGTGGAGGGCCTGCAGAACGTGGTCGTGATCGGCGCCTCCAACCGCGAGGACATGATCGACCCCGCCATCCTGCGGCCCGGCCGACTGGACGTGAAGATCAAGATCGAGCGTCCGGACGCCGAGGCGGCCAAGGACATCTTCGCGAAGTACCTCACCGAGCGCCTGCCGCTGCACGGCGACGACCTCTCGGAGCACGGCGGCGACAAGGGCGCCACGGTCGGCGCCATGATCCAGACCGCGGTCGAGCAGATGTACGCCGAATCCGAGGAGAACCGCTTCCTGGAGGTCACCTACGCCAACGGCGACAAGGAAGTCCTCTACTTCAAGGACTTCAATTCCGGCGCCATGATCGAGAACATCGTGGGCCGCGCCAAGAAAATGGCGATCAAGGACTTCCTGGAGAAGAACCAGAAGGGTCTCCGCGTCTCCCACCTGCTCCAGGCATGCGTGGACGAGTTCAAGGAGAACGAGGACCTGCCGAACACCACGAACCCGGACGACTGGGCCCGGATCTCCGGAAAGAAGGGCGAGCGGATCGTCTACATCCGCACCCTCATCACCGGAAAGCAGGGCGCGGACACCGGCCGCTCCATCGACACGGTGGCGAACACCGGTCAGTACCTGTAAAAACAGGGCGGCTGCGGGTGCCCTCACCGGGTACCCGCAGCCGACTGCTTTCCAGGGGCCACCGCACGGAGCAGGCAATGACGCAAATGATCTCCCCACCAGCGCAAAGGCGTTCTAGGCTCTTTCGTACCGCCGGGTCGCGCAGTGCGGGGACGGGCACCGCACAGGCACCCGAGCACCAGCGGTACTTGAGCGCCGCCCTCGACCGAGGGCGCCGCCGGGCAAGGAGGGCCGCATGACCGTACGGCGAGTGATGGGCATCGAGACGGAGTACGGGATCTCCGTCCCCGGTCACCCCAACGCCAATGCCATGCTCACCTCGTCCCAGATCGTCAACGCCTACGCGGCGGCGATGCACCGGGCCCGCCGGGCCCGCTGGGACTTCGAGGAGGAGAACCCGCTGCGGGACGCCCGCGGCTTCGACCTCGCCCGCGAGGCCGCCGACTCCAGCCAGCTCACCGACGAGGACATCGGCCTGGCCAACGTCATCCTCACCAACGGCGCACGGCTCTACGTCGACCACGCCCACCCCGAGTACAGCGCACCCGAGGTCACCAACCCGCGCGACGCCGTGCTGTGGGACAAGGCGGGCGAGCGGATCATGGCCGAGGCCGCCGAACGGGCCGCCCAGCTGCCCGGCGCCCAGCCGATCCACCTCTACAAGAACAACACCGACAACAAGGGCGCCTCCTACGGCACGCACGAGAACTACCTGATGCGGCGGGAGACCGCCTTCTCCGACATCGTGCGCCACCTCACGCCCTTCTTCGTCTCCCGCCAGGTCGTCACCGGTGCAGGCCGCGTCGGCATCGGCCAGGACGGCCACGAGCACGGCTTCCAGCTCAGCCAGCGCGCGGACTACTTCGAGGTCGAGGTGGGCCTGGAGACCACGCTGAAGCGCCCGATCATCAACACGCGCGACGAGCCCCACGCCGACGCGGAGAAGTACCGCCGGCTGCACGTGATCATCGGCGACGCCAACCTCTCCGAGATCTCCACCTACCTCAAGCTGGGCACGACCTCCCTGGTCCTGTCCATGATCGAGGACGGCTTCATCGCCGTCGACCTGGCCGTGGACCAGCCCGTCCGCACCCTGCACCAGGTCTCGCACGACCCGTCGCTCAAGCGGCTGATCACCCTGCGCAGCGGCCGGACACTCACCGCGGTGCAGCTCCAGATGGAGTACTTCGAGCTGTCGCGCAAGTACGTCGAGGAGCGCTTCGGCGCCGACGCCGACGAGCAGACCAAGGACGTCCTCGCCCGCTGGGAGGACACCCTCAACCGCCTGGAGAACGACCCGATGAGCCTGGCCGGCGAGCTGGACTGGGTCGCCAAGCGGGAGCTGATGGAGGGCTACCGGCGCCGCGACGGCCTCGACTGGGACGCCGCCCGCCTGCACCTCGTGGACCTCCAGTACGCCGACGTACGTCCCGAGAAGGGCCTGTACAACCGTCTGGCGGCCCGAGGGCGGATGAAGCGGCTGCTGGACGAGTCCGAGGTCGACCGGGCCCGCAGGAAGCCGCCGGAGGACACCCGGGCGTACTTCCGCGGCCGCTGCCTGGAGCAGTACGCCGACGACGTGGCCGCGGCCTCCTGGGACTCGGTCATCTTCGACCTGCCGGGCCGCGACTCGCTCCAGCGCGTCCCAACCCTGGAACCGCTTCGCGGAACGCGTAATCACGTCAAGGAGCTGCTCGACCGCTGCCGTACCGCGGAGGACCTGGTCAGGGTCCTGTCCGGCAACTGAGCGGGTACCCGGACCGGACCGGCCGGACAGGGTGGAAAACCCCCTGGCCGGGAATCATCGAGATGGCCCCCGGACGTTGCGGAAACCGTGGGGCCGATGTCGGACCCGGCTTGTAGGGTCTGATCATCACCGATCGGCGGTAACGCCGACCATGTCGGGCGAACTGAGCGGGGTGAGGGTTATGGCAACGAAGGACACCGGCGGCGGCCAGCAGAAGGCGACGCGCGCGACCGAGGAGGTCGAGGAGCAGGCGCAGGACGCACAGGCGGCCGAAGACCTCAAGGAACGCCACGAGAAGCTGAGCGACGACGTGGACGACGTCCTGGACGAGATCGATGATGTGCTCGAGTCCAACGCCGAGGATTTCGTGAGGTCATTCGTGCAAAAGGGAGGGGAGTGAAGGACTGAAAGACCTTCACTCCAAGATTCGAAAGTGGGGGTGGGAGTGGCCGGCGGCCCGAATGCGAAGGAATACGGGAAGGGCAGGCGGAAGCTGCTTCTTGCCGCGTTCGCACGGGACAAGAATCGGGGGGACGGCCTCCGGACCTACCGCCGGGAGTGCGTGGCGGAGCACGGTGCCGCGCACTCCCGGCGCCGGCCGAAGGCCGTGGGAAAGCCGGTCCGCGAGAAGGCCGGCGTCCCGGCGGCGCACAAGCTCTGCCGGGCGCGTGGCGAAATCGAGCCCCACGGTGAGTGGCATCGCAACACGACAGCCTCCGACGGCCTGTCGACCCGCGGCAAGACCTGCCGGGCGATCCGGGGGCGGCGAGATCATCCGAAGCGCCGCTACGGCCTCACCAGGGCTGAGCGCGACGAGTTGATCACCTCCCGGGGAGGCGCCTGCTGTACATGTCTGCCGGCTCCGCCGGAGCATGTGGATCACTGCCGTCGGACGGGTAGGGTCCGTGGCGTACTGTGCTTCAGCTGCAACGCCGCACTGGGGCAGTTCAAGGATCGGCCCGATGCCATGAGGCGGGCTGCTGCTTATGTGGAAGGAAACGCGTGGAAGCCAACACTCGTAGCACCGGGCGTCTACCAGCTGCCTTCCTGACGCCTGGGTCCTCGTCCTTCATGGACTTCCTCTCCGAGCACCAGCCCGAGCTGCTGCCCGGCAAGCGGCAGCTGCCGCCCGCGCAGGGGGTGCTTCAGGCGCCGCACGGCACGACGATCGTGGCCGTGGCCTTCCCCGGGGGCGTCGTGCTGGCCGGTGACCGGCGGGCGACCATGGGGAACGTCATCGCGCAGCGGGACATCGAGAAGGTGTTCCCGGCGGACGAGTACTCGGCCGTCGGCATCGCCGGCACGGCCGGTCTGGCCGTGGAGATGGTCAAGCTGTTCCAGCTGGAGCTGGAGCACTTCGAGAAGGTCGAGGGCGCGCAGCTGTCGCTGGAGGGCAAGGCGAACCGGCTGTCGACCATGATCCGTTCCAACCTGGGCATGGCCATGCAGGGCCTCGCCGTCGTGCCGCTCTTCGCGGGGTACGACGTCGACCGCGACAAGGGCCGCATCTTCTCCTACGACGTCACCGGCGGCCGTAGCGAGGAGCACGGCTACGCGGCCACGGGCTCCGGTTCGATCTTCGCGCGCGGCGCCATGAAGAAGCTCTTCCGCGAGGACCTGACCGAGGCCGAGGCGACCACACTGGTGGTGCAGGCCCTGTACGACGCGGCAGACGACGACTCGGCGACCGGTGGTCCCGATGTCGCCCGCCGGATCTATCCGATCGTCACCGTGATCACCGATGACGGCTTCCGCCGGCTCACCGAGGACGAGTCCTCCGAGATCGCCCGCTCGGTGCTGCAGCGGCGTCTGGAGCAGCCGGACGGCCCGAGGGCCGCGCTGCTGTAGCGGCGGGCGGTCCTTGCCCAGGGTGATCGAGTGACCTCTACAGAAAGGGACGGATAACCGGTGTCGACGCCGTTCTATGTCTCACCCCAGCAGGCGATGGCGGACCGGGCGGAGTACGCCCGCAAGGGCATCGCCCGCGGCCGCAGCCTGGTCGTGCTCCAGTACGCCGACGGAATCGTGTTCGTCGGTGAGAATCCGTCCCGCGCGCTGCACAAGTTCAGCGAGATCTACGACCGGATCGGGTTCGCGGCCGCCGGCAAGTACAACGAGTACGAGAACCTGCGGATCGGCGGTGTCCGCTACGCCGACCTGCGGGGTTACACCTACGACCGGGACGATGTGACCGCGCGCGGTCTGGCCAACGTCTACGCCCAGACGCTGGGCACCATCTTCTCCAGCGCGGCGGAGAAGCCGTACGAGGTGGAGCTGGTGGTCGCCGAGGTGGGGGAGACCCCGGAGGGCGATCAGATCTACCGGCTGCCGCACGACGGGTCGATCGTGGACGAGCACGGCTCGGTCGCGGTCGGCGGCAACGCCGAGCAGATCAGCGGTTACCTGGACCAGCGCCACCGGGACGGGATGACGCTGGCCGAGGCGCTGAAGCTGGCGGTGCAGGCGCTGTCCCGCGACACCAACGGCAGCGAGCGGGAGATTCCCGCGGAGCGCCTGGAAGTGGCCGTACTGGACCGGACGCGTCCGCAGCAGCGCAAGTTCAAGCGCATCGTGGGTCCGCAGCTGGCCCGGCTGCTGCGCGGCGGCAGCACCGACACGTCCAAGGACACCGACGAGCCGGAGGACTCCTCCGGGTCCGACGGGAGCGGGACGGACGGGACCGGGTCGGACGAGACCGGGAAGTAGCCCCCCGCGGGTGTTCCGGGTGCCCCGGCCGGCGTCTCTTCGACGTCACGGCCGGGGCACCGGCGTCTCAGGAGGGCCGTGGCGGGGCCGTGGAGCCGCGGACGACCAGTTCCACCGGGATGTCGCCGCCGCGCGGCGTACGGCCCTCCAGGACCGCCAGGAGGGCGTGCATACCGCGTTCGCCGAAGAGTTCCGCGTCCAGCCGCACGGTGGTCAGTTCGGGGTCGATGGCGGTGGCCAGGGCCAGGTCGTCCAGGCCCGTGACGGACAGGTCGTCGGGGACCCGCAGGCCGAGGCGGCGCAGCGCCTTGTAGGCGCCCGCGGCCAGTTTGTCGTCGTCGCAGACCAGCGCGGTGGGGCGGGGCCCGGGCGCGTGGAGCGCGGCCTCCGTGGCGGCCCGGGCGTCCTCGATGGAGATCGGGGCGCGGGCGGTGCGCACGGAGGTGTCGGGCCGGGCGCCCACGCGGGCGGCCAGCTCCCTGGAGCGCACCTCGAAGGTCCAGGAGGGCACGTCGGCGGCGAGGTGGAGGAAGCGCCGGTGGCCGAGGCCGAGGAGGTGGTCGGCGACCTGGCGTACGCCGTCCGCGATGTCCAGGTTCACCGTGGCCGCGCCGAGACTGCCCTCGGGGTCGCTGTCCAGCATGACCAGGGGCAGCTGGTCGCCGCGGATGGCGGTGAGGGCGTCGGCGGCCATGGAGGAGGCGATCACGCCGTCGAGGGCGGCCTGGGCGGAGGCGAAGGGGTTCCGCGCCGGGCCGATGCCTTCCGGGGAGGGGTAGAGGACGACGCCGAAGCCGTGGTCGGCGGCCACCCGGGCGGCGCCGGTGTAGACGCCGGCGAAGAACTCGGTGGTCAGGGCGGGGACGACGAGCAGGACGGTCCGGGTGTGGCCGAGGCGCAGGTTGCGGGCGGCGAGGTTGGGCCGGTAGCCGAGGTCGCGGGCGGCCTGCCGGACCCGCTGGGCGGTCGGCTCCGAGACCCGGCCGCGCCACTTGTCGCCGAGGACCAGGGAGACGGCGGCCTGGGAGACCCCGGCGGCCTGGGCCACGTCCCGGCTGGTGGGGCGCGTGCTTCCTCGTGCCACCGTGGCGCTGCTCCTTAGCTGCTGGCCGTGTGCCGCCGGACACTCCGGCCCTTCGGTCCACGTCCGTCGTCTGGACTGGTGAACAGCGCACATGGTACGTATGGCGGGAGAAGTTATACGTAAAACCTGGTTCGCTGGAGGGCGTGCGATGGCCGCGGGATTCGCGGGATACCTGGAGATCCTCAGGGCGCGGCACGCCGCCCGGCTGCTGACCGGCACGCTCGTGGGGCGGCTGCCGAACGCGACCGCGGCGATCGCGATCGTGCTGTTCGTCCGCGCCGAGGGCGGCACGTACAGCCTCGCGGGGGCGCTGGCGGCGGTGTACGGCGTCGCGAACGCGGTGGGCCAGCCGGTGCTCGGGCGGTTGGTCGACCTCTACGGGCAGCCGCGCGTCCAGCTGCCCGCGGCGCTGGCGGCGGCCCTGGCGATGTCCGCCTTCGCGTTCAGCGGGACGCGCTCGCCCGTGCTCGCCTGGGCGGCGGTGGCCGCGGCCGGGCTCTTCACCCCGCCGCTGGAGGGCGGTCTGCGGGCCCTGTGGCCCTCCGTGCTGCGCGGCCAGGAGCAGGTGCACGTGGCATACGCGATGGACGCGGTGGCGCAGGAAGTCATGTTCACCGTCGGACCGTTGCTGGTGACGCTGTGCGTGTCGCTGTGGTCGGCGCAGGCCGCCCTGGTGGTGCTGAACGTCCTCGGGGTGCTGGGCGCGCTGTCGGTGGTCCTCTCGGCCCCTTCCCGGGCCTGGCGTTCGGCGCCGCGCGAGGCGCACTGGCTGGGCGCCCTGCGCTCACCCGGTCTGCTGGCCCTGCTGGGGGCGTTCCTGTTCATCGGGATCGCGCTGGGCTCGATCACGGTGGCGGCGGTGCCGTACGCGGACGGGCACGGGGGCGACGCGGTGTACGGCTGGCTGATGGCGGCGCTGGGGCTCGGCGCGCTGGTGGGCGGGGCCGTCTACGGGGCGCGGCAGTGGGCGGGTGTGCCCGAGCGGCGACTGCGGGTGCTGGTGGCGCTTCTGGCGGTGTGTTACCTGCCGCTGACGCTGATGCCGGGCGCGGTGGCGATGGTGCTGCTGACGGTGGTGTCCGGGCTGTTCCTGGCGCCGTGCATCGCCTGTGCGTTCATCATCGTGGACCGGCACGCGCCGAGGGGGACGGTGACGGAGGCGTTCTCCTGGCTGGTGACGACGTTCACGGTGGGCGCTTCGGTGGGGACGGGGGTCGCGGGCCCGGTGGTCCAGGCGGGCGGCGCGCTGTGGGGGTTCGCCGTGCCGGCGGGGGCGGGGGCCGTGTCGTTGCTGGTGCTGCTGGCCACCGGATCGGTCCTCGCAGCTCCCGCCGGGCGGCCGGTCGTTGCGGCTTCATCGGAAAATGATCCAAATCGTGCTGCCGAACCCCGTTTCAGCTCGGGGGATCGGGCGTAATGTTCAGTCATGGACCGCCGCATTTTCGGGCTGGAGAACGAGTACGGCGTCACGTGCACGTTCAGGGGACAGCGCCGCCTGTCGCCTGACGAGGTGGCGCGGTACCTCTTCCGCCGTGTCGTGTCATGGGGCCGCAGCAGCAATGTGTTTCTGCGAAACGGCGCCCGGCTCTATCTCGACGTGGGGTCACATCCGGAATACGCGACACCCGAGTGTGACAATGTGACCGAACTGGTCACCCACGACAAGGCCGGCGAGCGCATTCTCGAGGGACTCCTGGTAGACGCGGAACGACGCCTGCACGAGGAGGGAATCGCGGGCGACGTCTACCTCTTCAAGAACAACACGGACTCGGCGGGCAACTCCTACGGCTGTCACGAGAACTATCTGGTGGCACGGCACGGGGAGTTCTCCCGGCTCGCGGACATCCTCATTCCGTTCCTGGTCACCAGGCAGTTGCTCTGCGGTGCCGGAAAGGTCCTGCAGACGCCGCGCGGGGCCGTGTACTGCGTGAGCCAGCGGGCCGAGCACATCTGGGAGGGCGTCTCCTCGGCGACGACCCGCTCCCGGCCGATCATCAACACGCGCGACGAGCCGCACGCGGACGCCGAGCGCTACCGCAGGCTGCACGTCATCGTGGGCGACTCGAACATGTCCGAGACGACGATGCTGCTGAAGGTCGGGGCCACCGACCTGGTGCTGCGCATGATCGAGGCGGGCACGGTGATGCGTGACCTGACCCTGGAGAACCCGATCCGGGCGATCCGCGAGGTCAGCCACGACATCACGGGCCGCCGCAAGGTGCGCCTGGCCAGCGGTCGCGAGGCCTCCGCCCTGGAGGTGCAGCGGGAGTACTACGAGAAGGCCGTGGACTTCTGCGAGCGCCGCGGCATCCGCACCGGCACGGTGGAGCAGGTGCTGGAGCTGTGGGGCCGCACGCTGGACGCGATCGAGAGCGAGGACCTCGACCGGATCGGCACCGAGATCGACTGGGTGATGAAGTACAAGCTCATCGAGCGGTACCGGGCCAAGCACAACATGACCATGTCGCATCCGCGGGTCGCCCAGATAGACCTCGCCTACCACGACATCCACCGCCGTCGTGGGCTGTACTACCTGCTGGAGAAGAAGGGCCAAGCAACCCGGATCTGCAACGACTTGAAGATCTTCGAGG
This sequence comes from Streptomyces sp. NPDC056160, assembly GCF_042268205.1. Classification (NCBI taxonomy): domain Bacteria; kingdom Bacillati; phylum Actinomycetota; class Actinomycetes; order Kitasatosporales; family Streptomycetaceae; genus Streptomyces; species Streptomyces sp. NPDC056160. Next base: position 135,706 of record NZ_JBHJUW010000003.1, on the reverse strand, counting down.
GCAAGTCGGTACCGCCGCAGACCACTCGGGCGCGGTTGCGCGGCGACTTCATCCGGCGGGCGCAGGAGCAGCGCCGTGACTTCACGGTCGACTGGGTGCACCTGAAGCTGAACGATCAGGCGCAGCGCACGGTGTTGTGCAAGGACCCGTTCCGTTCGGTGGACGACCGGGTGGAGAAGCTGATTGCCGGAATGTGACCCGGACGAGGTGAGCGACGCGTTCCCGCGCTGATTGCCGGAACGCCACACGGGCGCCGTACGTTTCACGTGCGGCGCCCTTCTCGCACCGTAGAGTTGCGCGCACGCCATCCACAAGATCGACCGATTACGAGGCCCACCGTGCGCCGACGCTCTCTGCTTCTTTCCGCCCCCGCGGGACTGGTCACCCTGGCCGCCTGCGGCAACGACAAGTCCGGCTCGGGCAGTGCCGGTGACACCGTCTCGCAGTCGCCCTCGCCCACGGCCCCGGCGACGTCCGCCGCCCCGCCGCCGAAGATCGTCTCCGGGCCGCTCCCGGCGATCACGGCGGGCACGAAGCCGGGCGAGAAGCCGACCGTCGCCAAGGGCAGCGGCTCCCCGTCCAAGGACGTCGCGGTCAAGACGGTGATCGCGGGCGGCGGCCGTACGGTGGCGGAGAACGACTACGTCCAGGCGCACTACCTGGGCCAGATCTGGGACACGGCGAAGGTCTTCGACAACTCCTACGACCGCAAGACGCCCCTGCTCATCCAGCTCGCGCAGGGCACGATCATCGACGGCTGGCGTTACGCGCTGGCCGGTAAGAAGGTCGGCAGCCGGGTGCAGTTCTCGGTCCCGCCGACCTGGGGCTACGGCAAGCAGGGCAACGCCCAGGCGGGCATCAAGGGCACCGACACGCTGGTGTTCGTCGTCGACGTGCAGAACGCGTTCAACTCCAAGAGCTCGGCCAAGGGCAGGACGGTCCCGCAGAACGACGCGAACCTGCCCAAGGTCGGCACCAATACCGACGGCGCGGCCCCCTCCCTCGACGTGCCCAAGAAGCCGGCGCCGAAGAACCTGGTGGCGGACTACGTCATCGAGGGCGACGGTCCGGTGGTCAAGGCGGAGAGCACCGTGCTCGTGCAGTACAAGGGCGTGCTGTGGGACGGCGGCAAGGAGTTCGACTCGACGTACAAGAGGAACCAGCTGACGTCGTTCTCGCTCCAGCAGGTCGTCAAGGGGTGGGCGCAGGGCCTGACCGGCAAGAAGGTCGGCAGCCGCGTCCTGATCGTCATCCCGCCGTCCCTGGGATACGGCGACAACCCGCCGCCGGACAGCGGCATCCAGAAGGACTCCACGCTGGTGTTCTCCGTGGACATCCTGGCCGCGATGTGAGCGGCCGGGGATGTAAGACTGTGGATGTTGCCTTTTCGCAGACAAGCAGGAGCTAGAGACGTGAGCATCGACAAGCCCGAGATCGACTTCCCGGGCGGCGAGCCCCCGGCGGACCTGGAGATCAAGGACATCTGGGAGGGCGACGGCGAGGTGGCGCAGGCGGGCCAGACCGTCACCGTCCACTACGTGGGTGTCGCCTTCAGCACCGGCGAGGAGTTCGACGCCAGCTGGAACCGGGGCACCCCCTTCCGCTTCCCGCTGGGCGGCGGCCGCGTCATCCAGGGCTGGGACCTGGGCGTGCAGGGCATGAAGGTCGGCGGCCGGCGCCAGCTGACCATCCCGGCCCACCTGGCCTACGGCAACCAGAGCCCGACCCCGGCGATCCAGCCCGGTGAGACGCTGATCTTCGTCGTCGACCTGCTCGGGGTCTGATCGCCGCCGCGCGGATCCGTCCGGGGAGCCGGTCGATCCCCGCGGGATGCGATTTCCCCGGGGCCCATGTCCGGCCGGGCATGGGCCCTCGGCTTTTGCCACCGCGCCGCGGGGCGGTACGGTCATCGGCAGTAGCACCATGAGGAAGGTGACGGGCGTCGATGGCCATTGCCAAGGCCGAGCGGCTGATGAACCTCGCGCTGTGCCTGCTCGGGACCCGGCGGCCGCTCAGCAAGCGCGAGCTGCGCGAGTCCATCGAGGCCTACGTCGAGGCCTTCGGACCGGGCAGGGGCACGGCCCCCGGACCGGACAGGGGTGCGTCGGGATCCGACGACTCCTTCAACCGCATGTTCGAGCGGGACAAGGACGACCTGCGCGAGCTGGGGCTCGTCATCGAGACCGTGGAGAGTCTGGACGGCGAGGTCGGCTACCTGGCCCGCCGGGACAGCAACCGGCTGCCGCCCATCACCCTGGACGCCGAGGAGGCCGCCGCCCTGGGGCTGGCGGCCAAGGTCTGGCAGCAGGCCCGGCTCGCCGGGGCCGCCAGCGGCGCCCTGCAGAAGCTGCGCGCCGCCGGGCTGCCCGAGGACGTCGATCCGTACGAGGCGCACAGCGCCCTGGAGCCGCGCATCCCGGTGCACGAGGCCGCGTTCGAGCCGCTGATGCTGGCGTGCCGCGACCGCCGCCCGGTCCTCTTCGACTACCGCAAGGCCAGCGCCGCCCGCCCCGAACCCCGGCACGTGGAGCCGTGGGCGCTGGAGTGCTGGCGCGGCCACTGGTACCTGGCCGGCTTCGACCGCGACCGCGGCGCCGAGCGGGTGTTCCGGCTGTCGCGGATCACCGGCAAGGTGCGCTCGCGCGGAGCCCGGTTCACCGCTCCCGTACCGGACGTCGTCACCGTGCGGGAGACCGTCGCGGGCTGGGCGGGCGAGATCGCCGACCGCTCGGCGCGGATCCGGCTGCGCTCGGGGGCCGGGTACCCCCTTCGGGCGAAGGCGACCGCCGTCCGGGAACTCGGCGACGGCTGGGACGAGTTGGACATCCCGTACGGGCACGGACTGGACGCCTGGCTGGTGGAGTTCGGACCGGACGTGGTGGTCCTGGAACCCGCCGAGCTGCGGGCCGACGTGGTGGACCGGCTGCGTGCCGTGGCCAAGGGCTGAGGGGGAGCGAGCGACACAGTGGCAGGCAAACCGGTCAGGCCCGCGAACGCCATCGACCAGACCCGCCGGATGCTCTCCCTGGTGACCTACCTGAGGGAGCGCCCGGGCGCCCGGATCGAGGACGTGGCGCGCGCCTTCGGCATCAGCGAGGACGAGCTGGTCTCCGACCTCGACGTGCTGCCCATGTGCGGCACCAGCTTCCGCGGCGGTGATCTGCTCGACATCGACACCGACGGCGAGCGCATCTGGTGGCACAACCCGGCCGCGCTCGGCGCGGACGCCGCCGAGCCGCTGCGGCTGGCCGCCGACGAGGCGACCGCGCTGCTCGTCGCGGCCCGCGCGGTGGCCACCCTGCCGGGGCTGCGCGAGAGCGACCGCCAGGCGCTGTTGCGGGCGACCGCCAAGGTGGAGACCGCGGCCGGTGAGGTGGCGGGCGCCAGCTCGCGCCTCTCGGTGACCTTCGAGTCCGAGGGCGGCGTCTTCGCCGACGTCGACCGGGCCATCTCCGAGCGGCGCCGCCTGTGGATCCGCTACTACTCGCCCGCGCGCGACGAGGTCACCGAGCGCGAGATCGACCCCATCCGCCTGGTCAGCGTCGGACACACGTACGTGGAGGCCTGGTGCCGCCGCTCCGAGGCGCGCCGCACCTTCCGGCTCGACCGGGTCGCCGAGATCAAGATCCTCGACGAGCCGTCCGCACCTCCGGAGATAGAGCTGCGCGACCTGTCCGAGGCGCTGGTGCAGCCCGCCGCGGAGGACCCCGAGGTCGTCGTCGAGGTCGGCCCGGGCGGGCGCTGGGTCGCCGAGTACTACCCGCACGACAGCGCCGAGGAACTACCCGAGGGCGGGCTGCGTATCACGCTGCGCACCCCCGACCCGGCCTCGCTCAGACGCCTGGCGCTGCGCCTGGGCCGGGACGGCCGGATCGTCGCCCCGGTCGCGCTGGCCGACAGCGCCCGCCGGGCGGCGCGCGACGCCCTCGCGGCGTACGACGGCGTCGTGGAGGAGACCGGCCGGGAACCGCGGACCGGCGGGGCGGTCGCGGCGGCCGGGCGCGCCCCGGCCGGCCACACCGCGCACGGCGGCTCGCCGGAGCCCGCCCGGCCCCACGACAGGCAGGAGCGGGCGCTGTGAGCGAGACGACGACTTCCGGAGGCGGGGGCATGTCGGTGGCGGCGGCCTTCGCCGGGATGCGCAACGTGACGCCCGCGGTGTTCCGCGCGGGCTGTCCCGACTGCCGGGCCTGCTTCGAACTCGACGCGAGCGCGCTGCGTCTGGTGGTCGGCGCCAGCAGCCGTACCACCTTCTACTCCTTCACCTGCCCCGCGTGCGGCGTCTCGGCCCGCAAGCCCGCGGGGGAGCGCATCGTCGAACTGCTCACCAGCGGCGGGGTCAGGGCGCTGCGGCTGCACGGCGCCGTCTGAGGCCGGATCGCGGGGCGGCCCGGCGAGCGGGCTGACGTCCGCGTCCACTGAGGTGGGGCGCGGCCCGGGGGACCCGGGAGGGCGGTGGGGACGCGGCCGGTGTCGGCACACGGGAGCCCGGGCCTCCCTCGCCGGGTGTTCGCCGCCGGGAAGAGAGCAGGGGGGACGCGGGCCGCCGAACGGATCGCCGGACCCGGACCGGCAGGACCCGGACCGGCAGGACTCGGTCGGCCGGACCCGGACCGGCAAGACCCCGGTCGGCCGGACCCGGACCGGCAGGACCCGGATCGGCCGGCCAGCAGGGGACACCTGCCCCGCAGGTGAGGACATCCGCGGGGCGCCGCCGGCGTACGGACAGCCCGGTGCCTGACCTGACGGAACGGGCGGGCACGGGCAGGTCGGGGACCCGCCGGGGCCCTTCGCAGCCGCGACGCCCGCCCTGAGGCCGACGGCCTGGACGGATCGCCTTCCCGGACCGTCTAGGCTCAGGGGCATGGTGTGGCCGATGTTCGCGGTAGCTGCGGGGTTTCTGGGACTTGCCGTCCTCGGCGTGCTGGCGGTCCGGGTCTTCCTGGAGGCGCAACGCCTCGGCAGGCAGGTGTCGGACTCGGCGCGGCGCATCAACAGGGCCGCCGAGGATCTGGAGCGGGCCGCCGTGAGCGCGGCGCGGGCCGCCGACCCCCGTTGAGCCCGCCCCTGAGCCGGTCCCGGCCGGGCCGGAGCGGCCCGGGAACTTCTGTGAAGTTCGAAACGTCAGGTCCGGTGGAGTGCCGCGGCCTGTACCCACGCTCTTGTGGCTGGGTACGCTCTAGGCGCGGCCCGGTGATCGAGGCGCGGTCCGCACGGCACGAGTACACGTGGGGATGGTCTCGCGTTCATCCCCGGGCGATACGATCGCTGTCAGCACGATGGTCAGACCCCTGTCCGTCCGGTCGGTCAGGACCCGCCGCCCCGCCTCAGTGAGAAGGTGAAGACAGATGTTCCGCAACGCACTCGAGCCGTGGCACCTGGTGCTGTTGATTCTCGTGATCGTCCTCGTGTTCGGCTCGAAGAAGCTGCCGGACATGGCGCGCTCGCTCGGCAAGTCCGCGCGCATCCTCAAGAGCGAGGCCAAGGCGATGAAGGGCGACGGCAAGACGTCCTCGACCTCCGCCCAGCCGGCCGAGGAGGAGCAGACCCCGCAGGCGCAGCGCACGATCCAGGCCTCCCCCGGTGACGTGACGAGCTCCCGCCCGGTCGCCGAGCCGACGGACACGACTCCCCAGCGCTGACGCGAGGACCGGGACCTCTCCGGTCCACTGCACGAGATGAGGATGTGGGTTGCTCAAGCCGGCCCAGAAGAAGGAGAGGGATCCCGAGGGGCGCATGCCGCTCGCGGACCACTTGCGTGAGCTGCGCAACCGGCTCGCGAAGGGTGTCGCGGCGATTCTCGTCGTGACGGTGGTGGCGGCCTTCTACTACAAGGACATCACCAACTTCATCACGAAGCCGGTGCTGGACTCCATCGGGTGCCCGCAGACCTTCGGGCAACTGGCGAAGGCCAAGGACAACCACTGCGCCCACCTCACGGTCAGCGGTCTGCTGGCGCCCTTCACCCTGGCCCTGAAGGTCGCGCTGACGACGGGCATCGTGCTGGCGGCGCCGGTCTGGCTCTACCAGCTGTGGGCCTTCGTCGCGCCGGGCCTGCACCGGCACGAGAAGAAGTACGCCTACGCCTTCGTGGCGTTCGGCTTCCCGCTCTTCCTGGCCGGCGGCTACCTCGCCTACAACGTGCTGCCGACGACGGCGAAGTTCCTGATCGACCTGACGCCCAGCCAGGCGGAGAACCTGCTGCCCCTGGACGACCTGCTCGACCTGAGCATCCGCATGGTCGTCGTCTTCGGCCTCGCCTTCGAGATGCCGCTGCTGCTGATCATGCTCAACCTCACCGGTGTCCTGTCCGGCCGGCGCATGCTCGGCTGGTGGCGCGGCATGATCGTCGGCATCGCCGCCTTCGCCGCCGTGGCCACGCCCAGCCCCGACCCCGGCACGATGCTGTCCCTGGCGGCGCCGATCTGGGGTCTGTTCTTCATCGCCGTGGCGTTCTCCCTGCTCAACGACCGCCGCAAACTCCGCCGCGCCGGGACGGGCCTGTCCGACGACGAGGCCTCCGACCTCGACCTCACCCCCGAGGACATCGGCGACGTGGAGCCGGTCTCCGCCAACCGGGCCCTGCCGGAGCAGTCCGGCACGGAACGGGTCAACGGCTACGACGACGTGACCTGAGCCGCCCCGCGCACCGGGCCGGCCGCTCGCCCCGCGAGCGGCCGGCTTCTGTCTGTCCGGGGCCCGTGGGTGCCGTGACGGCGGCCGGCTCCCGGCCCGATCGGGATAATGATCGTCCTGTTGTCAGTGCGGCCCGGTACGCTCGAAAGCACGATGACTCAGGACCTCTCACCGGCCGAGCGGTACGCGGCAGCGCGCAGGCGAGCTGCCGAGCAGGCCACCGCGCTCGCGGGTTTCCGCGAGATGTACGACTTCGGCCTCGACCCGTTCCAGATCGAGGCCTGCCGGGCCCTTGAGGCGGGCAAGGGCGTGCTGGTCGCCGCGCCCACCGGCTCCGGCAAGACGATCGTGGGCGAGTTCGCCGTCCACCTCGCCCTCCAGCAGGGCAAGAAGTGCTTCTACACGACACCCATCAAGGCGCTGTCCAACCAGAAGTACTCCGACCTGTGCCGCCGTTACGGCAGCGGCAAGGTCGGTCTCCTCACCGGCGACAACAGCGTCAACTCCGACGCCCCGGTGGTCGTGATGACCACGGAGGTGCTGCGGAACATGCTGTACGCCGGCTCGCAGACGCTGCGCGGCCTCGGCTACGTGGTCATGGACGAGGTGCACTACCTCTCCGACCGCTTCCGCGGCGCCGTCTGGGAGGAAGTGATCATCCACCTGCCGGAGTCGGTGACGCTGGTGTCACTGTCGGCGACCGTGTCCAACGCCGAGGAGTTCGGCGACTGGCTGGACACCGTGCGCGGCGACACCGAGGTGATCGTCTCCGAGCACCGGCCCGTCCCGCTGTTCCAGCACGTGCTGGCCGGCCGCCGGATGTACGACCTGTTCGAGGAGGGTGAGGGCCACAAGAAGGCCGTCAACCCCGACCTGACGCGCATGGCCCGCATGGAGGCCAGCCGCCCGTCGTACCAGGACCGCAGGCGCGGCCGGAACATGCGCGAGGCCGACCGGGAGCGCGAGCGCCGCCAGCGCTCCCGGATCTGGACGCCGAGCCGCCCCGAGGTCATCGAGCGGCTGGACGCCGAGGGCCTGCTGCCCGCCATCACCTTCATCTTCAGCCGCGCCGCCTGCGAGGCGGCGGTCCAGCAGTGCCTGTACGCGGGCCTCAGGCTCAACGACGAGGAGGCGCGGGGACAGGTCCGCGCCCTCGTCGAGGAGCGCACCGCCGCCATCCCGCGCGAGGACCTGCACGTCCTCGGCTACTACGAGTGGCTGGAGGGCCTGGAGCGCGGCATCGCCGCCCACCACGCCGGCATGCTCCCGACCTTCAAGGAGGTCGTCGAGGAACTGTTCGTGCGCGGCCTGGTCAAGGCGGTCTTCGCCACCGAGACCCTCGCCCTCGGCATCAACATGCCCGCCCGCTCGGTGGTCCTGGAGAAGCTCGTCAAGTGGAACGGCGAGCAGCACGCCGACATCACCCCCGGCGAGTACACCCAGCTGACCGGCCGGGCGGGCCGGCGCGGCATCGACGTCGAGGGCCACGCGGTGGTGCTGTGGCAGCGCGCCATGAACCCCGAGCACCTGGCGGGCCTGGCGGGCACCCGGACCTACCCGCTGCGCTCCAGCTTCAAGCCGTCGTACAACATGGCGGTCAACCTGGTCGAGCAGTTCGGCCGGCACCGCTCCCGGGAGCTGCTGGAGACCTCCTTCGCGCAGTTCCAGGCCGACAAGTCGGTCGTCGGCATCTCCCGGCAGGTGCAGCGCAACGAGGAGGGGCTGTCGGGCTACAAGGAGTCGATGACCTGCCACCTCGGTGACTTCGCGGAGTACGCGCGGCTGCGCCGCGAACTGAAGGACCGGGAGAACGAGCTGGCCCGGCAGGGCGCCGTCCAGCGGCGGGCCGAGGCCGCCGTCGCACTGGAGAAGCTCAAGCCCGGCGACGTCATCCACGTGCCCACCGGCAAGTTCGCGGGCCTGGCGCTGGTCCTCGACCCGGGCCTGCCGGCCGGCCGGGCGGGCGGCCACCGCGGCTTCGAGTACCAGGACGGGCCGCGCCCGCTCGTCCTGACCGCCGAGCGGCAGGTCAAGCGGCTGGGGGCCATCGACTTCCCGGTGCCCGTCGAGCCGCTGGAGCGGATGCGGATCCCGAAGTCCTTCAACCCCCGCTCCCCGCAGTCCCGCCGCGACCTGGCCTCCGCGCTGCGCACCAAGGCCGGGCACATCCCGCCCGACCGGCACCGCAAGCGGCGCTCGCAGGCGGCCGACGACCGGGAGATCGCGCGGCTGCGCACCGCGCTGCGCGCCCACCCCTGCCACGGCTGCAACGACCGTGAGGACCATGCCCGCTGGGCCGAGCGCTACCACCGGCTGGTGCGCGACACCAAACAGCTGGAGCACCGCATCGAGGGCCGTACGAACACGATCGCGCGCACCTTCGACCGGATCGTCGCCCTCCTCACCGAGCTGGACTACCTGCGCGGTGACGAGGTGACCGAGCACGGCAAGCGGCTGGCCCGGCTGTACGGCGAACTCGACCTGCTCGCCAGCGAGTGCCTGCGCGAGCGCGTGTGGGAGGGCCTGGGTCCGGCCGAACTGGCCGCCTGCGTCTCCGCGCTGGTCTACGAGGCCCGGGTCAGCGACGACGCCATGGCGCCCAAGCTGCCCTCCGGCAAGGCGAAGGCCGCGCTCGGCGAGATGGTGCGCATCTGGGGCCGCCTCGACGCCCTGGAGGAGGACTTCCGCATCAGCCAGACCGAGGGGGTCGGCCAGCGCGAGCCCGACCTCGGCTTCGCCTGGGCCGCGTACATGTGGGCCTCGGGCAAGGGGCTCGACGAGGTGCTGCGCGAGGCGGAGATGCCGGCCGGGGACTTCGTGCGCTGGTGCAAGCAGGTCATCGACGTCCTGGGGCAGATCTCGGCGGCGGCTCCGCCGGAGAACTCCACCGTGGCGAAGAACGCCCGCAAGGCGGTCGAAGGGCTGCTGAGGGGAGTGGTCGCCTACTCGTCGGTCGGGTGATGTTCACCCGTTCGGGGCAGGGGGCGTGACGGTGTGCGGTCGATCCGCGCACCGTCACGCCCCCTGACGTTTTCCTCACCCGTCCCGGTGAGGGATTTCGTATGCCTGTACGCCTATCTGTATACCGTCACACTAGGTGTTCGAATGAATTCGGCGCGTGCAAAACCGCCGAGGGTACTCCTGTTCCCCGCGCCGTTTCAGGCGCTTGCGGAATATGACACGGCGTTGATCCGGTCGGACTAAGCTCGCCCGCAGCGCACCGGGTTGAGGTGTATTCGTGCGCTTGTTCCCAAACATCCCAAAGCTCCGACAGTTCCATGACATACCCCACTGGAAGCTGCCCCGAACTCCAGCCGATTCGTCACAGAGGGCTTACATGGTGAGTGTCCAATCGCCTCCTGGCGGCCGCGAACTTCCCTACGCGCGCGTGCTGCTGCTGCCGGTCATACTGATGGCGGCGGTCACCGGAGCCGCCGTCGCCCTGGTGACGGAACCGGCCCGCCTCGCCGTCGGCTGCTGCGGCGCTGTCGCCACCCTTCTCGTGCTCCTCACCGCCGCCGAAGCGGTGCGCCGCGGCCGTACCGTCCGCGAGCAGCGGGCCGAACACGCCCGCCGCACCGAGTACCTCCAGGAGCGCATCGCCGGCCACGACGAGCAGATCGCCTACCTCGCCTCGGAGATCCTCCCGGCCGCCGTCGACTACCTGCGCGCCAGCCACACCCCGCGCGAGGTCATGCGCGACCTCATCGACGGGGACCCGGAGTGGTGCCGCCTGCCCGAGCCGCAGCGCGCGGTGGTCCGCATGATCCTCAAGATCGTGGACCAGGAGGAGTCGATGCGCGACTCCACCCAGCGCTCCTTCGTCAGCATCGCCCGCCGCGTCCAGGCCATCGTGCACCAACAGGCCAAGGAACTACGGGAGATGGAGGAGGACCACGGCCGCAGCCCCGAGGTCTTCGACGACCTGCTGCGCATCGACCACGGCACCGCGCTGATCGGCCGCCTCGCCGACTCCATCTCCGTCCTCGGCGGCGGCCGGCCCGGCCGCCAGTGGCCCAACCCGGTCACCCTGTACAGCGTGCTGCGCGGCGCCATGTCCCGGATCCTGGAGTACCGCCGGATCGAGTTGCACTCCATCGCCAAGGTCAACATCAAGGGCACCGACGTCGAGCCGGTCATCCACGCCGCCGCCGAACTCCTCGACAACGCCACCCGCTACTCGCCGCCGCAGACCAAGGTGCACGTCACCGCCGTCGAGGTGCAGACCGGCGTCGCCATCGAGATCGAGGACGGCGGCGTCAGCCTCAACGAGGAGTCCCGCGACCGGATCGAGAAGATGGTCGAGGCGGCCAAGGCCGGGGTCGACCTCCAGGAACTGGGCGAGAGCCCGCGCCTGGGCCTCGCCGTCGTGGGCCGCCTGTGCACGGCGTACAAGATGCAGGTCTCCCTGCGGGCCTCCGCGTACGGCGGGGTCCGCGCCGTCCTCGTCGTGCCCGGCGACATGATGACCACCGACCCCGCACCGGGGCTCGCCCATGGCATCGGCGCCACCTCCATCCCCCGGCCCGGCGAGGACGCGGTGGAGGGCCCCAAGCGCGCCCCCAAGAAGCGCCGCCCCACCAGCCCGCGCATCCCCGCCTCCGTTGCGATGGAGGACGAGGCCCCCGAGGTGACCGAGTGGACCCCGAACGGTCTGCCGCAGCGTCGCAGCCGGGTCAAGATCCCGCTCAGCCAACGCATCGCCGAACAGGTCGCCGCCGAGCGCGCCGAGCAGGAGGGCGGCTCCGTGTGGAGCACGCCCCGGGCCGCCGTCCCCGAGCCCGCCCAGAAGGAACCCGAACCGGGCCTGTGGGTCGAGGCGTTCTGGGACGGCCTGAAGAAGGACAACCCCGGCCCGGACCCGACCGCGTTCACCCGGGACCCGACCGCATTCCTGCACCTGATCGAGAAGCCGGCCCGTGACGGAGCCGACGACGAGGGGGACCTCAAGTGATCCAGCAGCGCGCCAACTTCGACTGGATGCTCAAGGAGCTGAACGACGGCGTACCGGGCATCGAGATGATCGTGGTGCTCTCTGCCGACGGTCTGCGTATCGCCCGCTACGGCGGCGACCCGGACGCGGCCGACCGGGTCGCGGCGGCCTGCGCGGGCCTGCAGAGCCTGGCGAGCGCCGTCGCCGTCGAGATCCCCGACAGCGACGGCCGGATGAAGCTGGTCGTCATCGAGATCGGCGGCGGCTACTTCTACCTGATGTCCGCCGGTGCCAACGCCTACCTCGCCGTGCTCGCCGACATCCGGACCGAGCCCGGCATGATGAGCGCCCGCATGCGCGACCTCGTGGTGCGCATCGGCGCCCACCTGACCAGTCCGCCCCGGCACGGTGGGCAGACCGTATGACGTCTCCGCGACGCCAGAGGCGCTTTCCCGCGCACGAGCCGCCGCCCCCGAAACCCGCCAAGCAGGGTGAAGAGAAGAACCCGGAGCGGCTGTACGTGGTCGCCGGAGCCGGTGAGGACGGTGCCCGTGCCGCCCTCGACCTGGTCACCCTCGTGGTGGCGCGCGCCGAACCACCGCCGTCCGCCACCCCCGAGCAGGCGGCACTGCTGCGGCTGTGCACGGCCCCGCTGTCCGTGGCCGAGCTGTCGGCCTACCTCAACCTGCCGTTCAGCGCGATGACGGTCCTGATCACCGAGCTGCTGACGGCCGAACTGGTACAGGCGCGCGCCCCGATCGTGCGCCAGGCGGTCCCCGACCGTTCCCTCCTCGAAGCGGTGATGCATGGACTTCAACGGCTCTGACACCCTCCCCGGCCCGCGGACCGAGGACCACCTGCCGCACACGGCCCAGGCCGCGGTGAAGATCGTCATCGTCGGCGGTTTCGGGGTCGGCAAGACCACGATGGTCGGCTCGGTCAGCGAGATCAGGCCGCTGACCACCGAGGAGACCATGACCCAGGCCGGTATCGGGGTCGACGACGACTACGGCTCCGAGTCCAAGACGGCCACCACCGTGGCCATGGACTTCGGCCGCATCAGCATCACCGACCAACTGGTGCTCTACCTCTTCGGCACCCCGGGCCAGGAACGCTTCTGGTTCCTGTGGAACGGGCTGTTCGAGGGGGCGCTCGGCGCGGTCGTCCTCGTCGACACCCGCCGCCTGGAGGTCAGCTTCGACGTCATGGGGCGGCTGGAGGAGCGCGGTGTGCCCTTCGTGGTGGCCATCAACTCCTTCCCCGACGCCCCCCGTTACCCGATCGCCGAGCTGCGGACGGCGCTCGACCTGGCCGAGGAGATCCCGATGGTCGAGTGCGACGTGCGGCGCCGGGCCTCCAGCCGGGACGTGCTGATGACGCTGATGCGCTTCCTGCACTCCCTGGCCATGACCGGCTCGCCCACCTGAGCCGCCCGGCCCCTCCCGCACCTGCTCGCCCGCCCTCGCTTGCCCGCCCGTTCTTCCCCGCCCTTCCCCGCCCGTTCTTCCCCGCCCGTCCTCGTCCTTCTCCCCCCCGCCCCCGTCCTTCCCCTTCCGTCCTTTCCGTTCCGAAAGCGACCGTTGTGACGCCTGAACCCCAGCCCCTGACCGGTCCGGACGACCGCACCCCCGCCCCGCCCCCCGGCTGCCCCGCGCACGGCATCGGCGCCGGCGGGCTGCACCGGCTCCACGAGGCGCTCGACCTCGGTGACCTCTACGAGCAACTGCGCGAGCAGCACGGCCCGGTGGCCCCCGTGCTGCTGCACGACGACGTCCCCATGTGGGTGGTCCTCGGCCACGCCGAGAACCTGCACATGGTGCGTACGCCGTCGCAGTTCACGCGGGACAGCCGCATCTGGACGCCGCTCAAGGAGGGCATGGTCAAGCCGGACCACCCGCTCATGCCGCACATCGCGTGGCAGCCCATCTGCTCGCACGCCGAGGGCGACGAGCACAAGCGGCTGCGCGGCGCGGTCACCGCCGCCATGGCCACCATCGACCACCGCGGTCTGCGCCGCCACATCGGCCGCGCCACCCAGCGCCTGGTCAACCGGTTCTGCGAGACGGGCCGCGCCGACCTCGTCGACCAGTTCGCCGAGCACCTGCCGATGGCGGTGATGTGCGAGGTCCTCGGCATGCCCGAGGAGTACGGCGACCGCCTCGTCCAGAGCGCCCGCGACATGCTCAAGGGCACCGACACCGCCATCGCCAGCAACGAGTACATCATGGGCTGCCTGCGCCGGCTGGCCGCCCGCCGCCGCGCCCGGCCCGAGGACGACTTCACCAGCCACCTCATCACCGACCCGGCGGGCCTGAACGACGACGAGGTCGGCCAGCACCTGCGTCTCGTGCTCATCGCCGCCTACGAGGCGACCGCGAACCTGCTGGCCAACACCATCCGCCGGGTCCTCACCGACCCGGGCTTCCGCGCCCAGCTCAACGGCGGCCAGATGACGGTGCCGGAGGCGGTCGAGCAGTCCCTGTGGGACGAGCCGCCCTTCAGTACGATCTTCGCCTACTTCGCCAAGCAGGACACCGAGCTGGGCGGCCGGCGCATCCGCCGCGGTGACGGGTTGCTGCTCGGCATCGCGCCGGGCAACGTCGACCCCCGGGTGCGGCCCGACCTGGACGCCGACATGCAGGGCAACCGCTCCCACCTCGCCTTCAGCGGCGGCCCGCACGAGTGTCCCGGACAGGACATCGGCCGTGCCATCGCCGACGTGGGCGTCGACAAGCTGCTGATGCGGCTGCCCGACATCCGCCTCGACTGCCCCGAGGAGGAACTGAGCTGGACCGAGTCGATCGCCTCGCAGCACCTGGTGGAGCTGCCGGTACGGTTCACCCCGCGCCCGCAGCAGGACGTGATGGCCCAGCCGAGCCACACCCCGATGCCGGTGCCGCAGCAGCGGACGGCCTGGGAGATCAGCACCGTACTGTCCACCCCGCCGGAGCCGCCCCCCGAGTCCGTCCCGGCGGGGGCCGCGGCAGGTGAAGCGCCCCCGGTGCCCCCGGCCCCCCTCCGGACCGCGGTGGCCGCCGCCCCGTCCGCGCCGTCCGCACCACCGGCTCCAACCACGGACGCCGAGTTCGCGCCGGACCGCCCGCGCGGGCCCTGGCAGCGCTTCCTGCGGTGGTGGCGCGGCTACTGACCCGCCCAGTCCGGGTACGACGACCAGGCCTGGAGCATCCGCGTGCTGCGGAACCGGCGCTCCACCCCCGTGACCGGGTCGGTGAACTCCAGCTCCCGCGCCAGCAGTTGCAGCGGGCGCCGGAAGTCACCGGCCGGGCCGGGGCCGGTCCCCTCCGGGTAGAGCGGGTCGCCGAGGATCGGCACGCCCAGCGCGCTCAGGTGCACCCGCAGCTGGTGCGTCTGCCCGGTGGCGGGTGTCAGCCGGTACCGGGCGAGGCCGTCCCCGCGGTGCTCGACCAGTTCCACGCGCGTGACCGCGTTCGGCTCGCCCGGCACCTCGTGGGCGGCGAGCACCCCGCGTTCCTTCACGATCCGGCTGCGCACGGTCCGGGGCAGGGCGAGCGCCGGATCGTACGGCGCGACGGCCTCGTAGACCTTGCGCACCCGGCGGTCGCGGAAGAGCGTCTGGTATGCGCCGCGTTCCTCGGGCCGCACCGTGAACAGCACCAGTCCGGCGGTGAGCCGGTCCAGGCGGTGTGCGGCGCCGAGCGTCGGGACACCCAGCTCGCGGCGGAGCCGGGCCAGCGCGGTCTCGGTGACGTGCGTGCCGCGCGGGGTGGTGGCGAGGAAGTGCGGCTTGTCCACGACGACGAGGTGGGCGTCGCGGTGGACCACCTCCAGCGGGAAGGGCACCGGCACCTCCGCGGGCAGCTCCCGGTGGAACCACACGCACATCCCGGGCTCGTACGGCGCGTCGGCGGACACCGCCCGCCCGTCGGCCCCGACGACCTGCCCCGCCTCGAACATCGCGGCGACCGCCCCGGGCGCCGCCCCCGACAGCCGTTCCACCAGGTGCTCACCCACGGTCGCCCACGGCCCGTCGGCGGGCAGCCGGACCCGCACCGGGTCCACCCCCTGGCGCTGGGGGAGGGGAGCGGGCGGAGTGCGGGTCCTGCGTCTCATCCGTCGAAGCCTACGAGGCGCCGTACGCCACGGAAAACCACTGGGTGCACCGCCCCCGCCCCGGCAGGATGCGGACCATGCCTGATCTCATCGCTCCCGTGCTGCCCGCGGACACGTTCTCCCGGACCGCCCAGCCCACTGTTCCCGCCGGCGACGGCCTCGTCCTGCGCCCCTTCCGGCCCGCGGACGCGCCCGCCGTCCACGCCGTGTTCCAGGACCCGGTGATGCACCAGTGGCACGCCCGGTCCGCCGGCTCCGAGGCCGAGGTGGCGGGCTGGATCGGCCAGTGGCGCGACGCCTGGGCGGCGGACCGGGAGGCCCAGTGGGCGGTGGCCGAGGAGGACACCGGGCAACTGGTGGGCCGGGTCGCGCTGCGCGAGGTGCGGTTCGCCGACGGCGCGGCCGAGGTGGCGTACTGGACGGCCCCGGACGCCCGCGGCCGGGGAGTGGCCGTGCGGGCCACCGCCACCCTCGTCCGCTGGGCGCTGGAGGAGACGGGCTTCCACCGGCTCGAACTGCTGCACGCCGTACGCAACGAGGCGTCCTGCCGCGTCGCCGCCCGGACGGGTTTCACGCTGGAGGGCACCAAGCGCAGCTCCGGCCTGCACGCGGACGGCTGGCACGACATGCACCTGCACGCGCGGGTGCGCGGCGATTGACGGGAGAGAGGTACGTGCCGCAACACGATACATCGCGTGGACGTTGACGGCTCCGTGAAGGTCGCGATATGTTCGGTTACGGATATTCGAAAGCGAGGTGATCGCTGTGACCGGGAAGCGCCGCAAGCTCGGCAACCCGTTGGCCCTCGCCGTCATGGCGACCCTCCGGCAGCACCCGATGCACCCCTACGAGATCGCCCAGACCCTGCGCCGGCAGGGCAAGGACGCCAGCATCAAGATCAACTACGGCTCGCTCTACACCGTCGTGCAGAACCTGGAGAAGCACGGCTACGTGGAGGTGGCCGACGTCGAGCGGCAGGGCAACCGGCCCGAGCGCACCGTCTACGGCCTCACCGAAGCCGGACGCCGGGAGATGACCGAGTGGATGTCGGACCTCGTGGCCGTCCCGGCCAGGGAGTTCCCGATCTTCGAGACGGCCCTGTCCCTCATGGGAGTCCTCCACCCCGACGACGTCGTACGGCTCCTGCGCGAGCGGCTCAGCACCCTGGAGGTGCAGATCGCGAGCGGACGCGGCGGACTGGAGAAGCTGTACGAGACGCTGCCGCGGCTCTTCCTCGTGGAGAACGAGTACCAGCTCCACATGCTCCAGGCGCAGGCCACGTGGGTGCGCGCCTTCCTGGAGGAACTGGAGGGAGGCCTGCTGCCCGAGGTCGAGGCCTGGCGGCGGTTCCACGAGACGGGCGAGGTCCCGCCCGATTTCCTGACGGGGGAGGCGCCCGGCAACCCGACCTGACACGGAAGCGAACAAGACCCCGGCGGAGTTGTTGCAGCAGCCCCGCCGGGGTCCCCAACCCCGAGCCGGATCCACCAGGGGGCTTCTCCGGGCGATCGAGGTGCGGCACACCCAGGATAGCCCGGCACCCCTGCAGCGGACCGGCCGACGATCACTCGTCAGTCATCCAGCAGGAGAGTTCCGTCATGAGCGCAACCCGTGCGCCCGCCGTCGAGGCGCGCCGACTGGTCAAGACCTATCCCGGCGACGTCACCGCCCTGGCCGGCCTGGACGTCACCGTCGAACCGGGCACCGTCTTCGGCCTCCTCGGGCCCAACGGCGCCGGCAAGTCCACCACCGTCAAGATCCTGACCACCCTCGCCCGCCCGGACTCCGGTACGGCGACCGTCGCCGGCCATGACGTGCTGCGCCACCCGGACCGGGTGCGCCGCGCCATCGGTGTCGTCGCGCAGGGCTCGGGCGCGGACCCGGTGGCCACCGGCCGCGAGAACCTCCGGCTCCAGGGCCGGCTGTACGGCCTGAACGGCGCGGCCCTCGACCGGCGGGTCGAGGAACTGCTGGGGCGCTTCAGCCTCGCCGACGCCAAGGACCGTCCGGTCAAGGGCTACTCGGGCGGCATGCTGCGCCGCCTCGACGTCGCGCTCGGCCTGGTGCACCGGCCCGAAGTGCTCTTCCTCGACGAGCCCACCACCGGACTGGACCCGGAGGCCCGCAGCGCGATGTGGGCCGAGATCGCCCGGCTCGCCGGCGAGGAGGGCCTGACCATCCTGCTCACCACGCACTACCTGGAAGAGGCCGACCGGCTCGCCGAGCGCGTCGCCATCGTCGACCGCGGCCGGGTCGTCGTCGAGGGCACCCCCGACGCGCTCAAGGGCGAACTGCGCGGCGACGCCGTCCGCATGGAGCTGCGCGAACCGGTCGGCGAGGCCGGCCGCACCCTGCTGGCCGGTGCCCTCGGCGCGCTGCGGGGCGTGCGCGAGGTGGTGATCGAGGGGCGGGGGATCAGCGCCCGCGCCGACGACGGGGGAGCCGCGATGCCCGCGCTGCTGACCGCTCTCGAACGGGCCGGGGTGAGCGTGGCCACCGCGACGGTGGCCCGCCCCTCCCTCGACGACGTCTACCTGCGCCATGCCGGACGCCGCTACGCCGAGGCGGGCTCCGCCGCCGTGCCCGGCGGGGCGGACGCCCTCGCGCTCCTGGGAGGTGCGCGATGAGCACGGCGATCCCGCAGACCTGGTACATGACCCAGCGCCACCTCATGGTGTTCGCCCGCCAGCCGGCGTACGCGGTCATCACGCTTGTCCAGCCGGTCATCTGGCTGTTCGTCTTCGGCAGCCTGTTCAAGAAGGTCGTCGGACTCGGTGGCTTCGGCACCGGCTCCTACCTGGACTACCTGGTGCCGGGCGTGGTCGTGATGAGCGCGCTCAGTGCCAACCTGTGGGCGGGCATGGGCACATTGGAGGAGATCCAGCGCGGCACCCTCGACCGGTTCCTGACCACCCCGGTCGGCCGGGGCGCCCTGATGAACGGCAACGTCATCAGCAGCAGCCTCGTCACCGCCCTGCAGTCGGTCGTCATCGTGCTGCTCGGGCTGCTGGGCGGCGCCGACTACCCCGGCGGCGTCGCCGGCATCGCCGTCCTGGTCGTCGCCTCGATGCTGCTGGGCACTGTCTTCGGCGCGCTGTCCAACGCGCTGGGCATGCTGGTGCGGGAGCGGGAGTCGATCATCGGCATCAACACCTTCCTGCTGCTGCCGCTCACCTTCCTGTCCAGCGCCTTCATGGCGCCCGGGCAGATGCCCTCCTGGATCCGGCACGCCGCCGACTTCAATCCGCTGGACTGGGCGATGGTGGCGGGGCGTTCGGCGCTCTCGGCCGACCCCGACTGGAGCGGGGTGGGGATCAGGGCCGGGGCGCTGCTGGCGCTGGCGGTGGCCGCGGTGTGGCTCTCCGTCCGCACGTTCCGGTCCTACCAGCGGTCGGTGTGAGCGTCCCGGCGCGGCCCGTGGGAGCGTCCTGCCGGCGGCCGGTGCGAGCCGCTGCCGCCGCTGTGACGTGAGGCGATTCGATCAGGCGGAGCGGACGTGGGAGGGGGGCGGCACCCGGACATCCGGGTTCCGCCCCCTCGGTCACGTCATGGCACGTCGTCTCACGCGGCCGGTGCCGCGCCCTCCTGCTCGGCCTCGATCCGGGCGTTCCACTCGCGCTTGGAGGCCTGCCAGCCGTCCTCGTTGTGGCCGAGGCGCCAGTAGCCGGAGATGGACAGGTCCTCGCGCGGGATCGCGTGCTCCACCCGCAGCAGCCGCCGCAGTTCCTTCACGAAACCGGCCTCGCCGTGCACGAACGCGTGCACCCGGCCCGCGGGGAACTCCAGGGTCCGTACGGCTTCCACCAGGGCCGCGCCGACGGGCCGGTCGCCGCGGTGCAGCCAGACGACCTCCACGTCGGAGTCGATCTTCTGCTCCTCCTCGGGGCCGGAGACCTCGACGAAGGCGTGGGCGGTGGCGCCCCGGGGCAGCGCCTCCAGGGACCGGGCGATGGCCGGCAGGGCGCTCTCGTCACCGGCCAGCAGGTGCCAGTCGGCGCTCGGGTCGGGGGCGTAGGCGCCGCCGGGGCCCATGAAGCGCACGGTCTCGCCCGGCCGTACCAGCAGCGACCACGGGCCGGCCAGGCCCTCGTCGCCGTGGACCACGAAGTCCAGCGTCAGTTCGCGGTGCTCGGGGTCCCAGGCGCGCACGGTGTAGGTGCGGGTCACCGGCCACTGCTCGGGCGGGAACTCCTCGCGGATCCGCTGCATGTCGAAGGGTTCGGGGTAGGTGACGCCCGCGGCCGGGAACAGCAGCTTCACGTAGTGGTCGGTGCACGTGCCGACCGGGAGGTCGGCGAGGCCTTCGCCGCCGAGGACCACGCGCTGCATGTGCGGAGTGAGCCGTTCGGTGCGGACCACCCGCGCGGTGTGGGCCCTTCGCGGCTTGCGCGCCGGACGTTCTGCCATGACGGCCTCCCAGTTCCCTTGCTTAGGCTTACCTAAGTTAGCACCTTCCGTCCGGCAACACCTCTTTCCCGGGCCCTTCTTCCGCGCGCACCAGCTCCTGGCTCTCCTTCCGTGTCCGCTTCCGCGTGCTGTGGCGCTCACGCCTCCAGCGTGCCGAGCAGACGCTGCAGGGAGCCCCCCAGTCCCCAGCGGCCGGCCAGCTCCTCCAGGGCGGCCGGGTCGCGCGGGGCGCGCGGCAGGGCGGTGTCGACGTCCGGCAGGGGCACGTCCCCGGCGACGCGCACGACCTTCGGGGCCACCGCCAGGTACGGCCGTGCCTCGTCGAGGCGGCGGCGCTGCGACGGCGTGATCTTCGCCTTCGGGTCGTCGACGGCCGCCATGATCCCGGCCAGGTCGCCGAAGTCGGCGAGGAGTCTGGCCGCCGTCTTCTCCCCGATGCCGGGCACGCCCGGCAGTCCGTCGCTCGGGTCGCCGCGCAGCAGCGCCAGGTCCGCGTACCCGCCGCCGTCGACCCCGTACTTCTCGCGCAGCACCGCCTCGTCGGTGCTCTGCAGGGTGCCGACGCCCTTGAGCGGGTACAGCACCCGCACCCCGCGCGCGTCGTCCACCAGCTGGTACAGGTCGCGGTCGCCGGTGACGATGTCGACCGGGCCCGTGGCGCGGGCCGTGAACGTGCCGATCACGTCGTCCGCCTCGTACCCGGCGACGCCCACGCGGGCGATGCCGACCGCGTCCAGGACCGCCTCGATGACCGGGACCTGCGGGGAGAGGGTGTCCGGGACCTCTTCCTCGTCGGGGCCCCCGGGGTGCTCCTTCGCCACGCGGTGCGCCTTGTAGGAGGGGATCAGCTCCACCCGCCAGTGCGGTCGCCAGTCGGCGTCCATGCAGGCCACCAGGTGGCCGGGCCGGTGGTCGCGGACCAGGCGGTCGATGAAGTCGAGCAGCCCGCGCACGGCGTTCACCGGCGTGCCGTCCGGGGCCTTGACCGACTCGGGGACGCCGAAGTAGGCGCGGAAGTACAAGGAAGCGGTGTCGAGGAGCATCAGTCGTCCGGTCACGCCTCGCATCATGCCGTACGCCTCTGACAGTCACCGGCTTCGATGTGAGGCGGGTCACTTTCTGTTTGCCCTGCATGGACCTGGGCAGGCGCGCGCCCGAGCGAAGGTAGTTGCGTTATTCAACTGTTACTGATCCTTCGCATCTGTCCCTGTCCCCTATGACGAGAGGTGCGCGTGGCATCCAGGCTTGAGGCCCAACACCTGTACAAGGTGTTCGGCAGACGACCCGACGATTCAGTGGAGAAACTCCGGCAGGGCGCCGACCGCGACGAACTGCGGGCGGGCGGCACCACCGCCGCCGTCATCGACGCCTCCTTCACCGTGGACCC
The DNA here is from genome assembly GCF_042268205.1 of Streptomyces sp. NPDC056160. NCBI lineage: Bacteria > Bacillati > Actinomycetota > Actinomycetes > Kitasatosporales > Streptomycetaceae > Streptomyces > Streptomyces sp. NPDC056160. Next base: position 114,251 of record NZ_JBHJUW010000003.1, on the reverse strand, counting down.
CGGACAGATCTTCGTCGTGATGGGACTGTCCGGTTCCGGCAAATCCACACTCCTGCGCATGCTCAACGGGCTGCTGGAGCCCACCGCCGGGCAGGTGCGATTCGACGGCCAGGACCTGACCGCGCTCACCGACCGGGAGCTGCGCGAGGTCCGCTCCAAGAAGATCAGCATGGTCTTCCAGCACTTCGCGCTCTTCCCGCACCGCAGCGTCCGTGACAACGCCGCCTACGGCCTGGAAGTGCAGGGCGTGCCCCGCGCCGAGCGCGGTCGCCGCGCCGACGAGGCGCTCGCCCTGTGCGGCCTGGCCGGCTGGGAGAACTCCTGGCCCGACGAGCTGTCCGGCGGCATGCAGCAGCGCGTCGGCCTCGCCCGCGCGCTGGCCACCGACGCCGACCTGCTGCTGATGGACGAGTCCTTCAGCGCCCTGGACCCGCTGATCCGCCGCGACATGCAGGACCAGCTGCTCCAGCTGCAGAAGACGCTGAAGAAGACGATCGTCTTCATCACCCACGACCTCAACGAGGCCATGCGCCTGGGCGACCGCATCGCCGTCATGCGCGACGGCCGGATCGTGCAGAACGGCACTGCCGAGGACATCCTGCTGCGCCCGGAGGGCGACTACGTCGCCTCCTTCATCCAGGACGTCGACCGCTCCCGCGTGCTGACCGCCGAGGCGGTCATGGACCGCCGGGTGCGCGGCGACGAGGCCGACTGCGGCTGCGAGACGGCCGCACCGGACACCCCGTTCACCGAGCTGTGCGCCATCAGCGCCCGGCTGTCCCACCCGGTCGCCGTGCTGAACGAGCACCGCGACCTCGTGGGCGTGGTCCCGCGCCGGCGGCTCGTCGGCTTCCTCGGTGACGAACGCGACGCCACCCCCACCGCGTGCGACACACCGCGCGACAAGGGCGGCAGGAAGGCGGTGGCCCGTGCCTAGGATCCCGCTCGGCAACTGGGTCAACTCCGCGGTCGACTGGCTGCTCGACCACGTGTCCTGGCTCTTCGACTTCTTCAAGACCGTCTTCACCGGCGCCTACGACGGCATCAACGCCGTCCTCCAGGCGCCCCAGCCGCTGCTGCTCGCCGGCATCTTCGCCGTGCTCGCCTTCTGGCTGCGCGGCACGCTGGCGGGTGTCCTCACCTTCGTCGGCTTCGCCTTCATCGACTCCCTAGGACTGTGGGACGACGCGATGGTCACCCTCGCGCTCGTCCTGGTCGCGACGATCATCGCGCTGGTGGTCTCGGTGCCGGTCGGTGTCTGGGCGGCCCGCTCGGACCGGGTCAGCGCCGTCGTGCGGCCGTTCCTGGACTTCATGCAGACGCTGCCCGCGATGATCTACCTCATCCCGGCCATCCTGTTCTTCGGTACCGGCGGGCCCGCGGGCATCGTCGCCACCCTGATCTTCGCGCTCGCCCCCGGTGTGCGCATGACCGAGCTGGGCATCCGGCAGGTCGACAAGGAGCTGGTGGAGGCCGCCGAGGCCTTCGGCACCACGCCCCGCAGCACCCTGCTGCGCGTCCAGCTGCCGCTGGCGCTGCCCACCGTCATGGCCGGCGTCAACCAGGTGATCATGCTCGGCCTGTCCATGGCCGCGATCGCCGGCATGGTCGGCACCGGCGGCCTCGGCGGCGACGTCAACGAGGCCATCGGCCAGCTCGACGTCGGCCTCGGCTCCGAGGCCGGTGTCGCCATCGTGATCCTCGCGATCTACCTGGACCGCATGACCAGCGCCCTGGGCACCCAGGTCTCGCCGCTCGGCCGGCGCGCCGCCGCCCGGGCCCGGGCCCTGCAGGGCCTGAAGATCTGGTCCTACCGGCCGAGCCCGCAGATCGCCGTGGTCGGCGTGGTCGTCCTCGCGCTCGTCGCCGGTGGCATGGGCGTCTTCGGGGGCGGCGGCAGCTCGACGGCCGCCGCCGACGGACAGGACGTCGGCAAGGGCAAGAAGATCACCCTCGGCTACATCCCGTGGGACGAGGGCGTCGCCTCCACCTTCCTGTGGAAGGAGATCCTCGAACAGCGCGGCTACAAGGTGGAGGCCAAGCAGTTCGACGCCGGACCGCTCTACACCTCCCTCGCCCAGGGCAGCGTCGACTTCGAGACGGACTCCTGGCTGCCGACGACCCACGCCCAGTACTGGAAGAAGTACGGCAAGCAGCTCGACGACCTCGGCTCCTGGTACGGGCCGACGTCGCTGGAGCTGAGCGTGCCGTCGTACATGAAGGGCATCGACTCGCTGGACGACCTCAAGGGCAAGGCCGCCCAGTTCGGCGGGAAGATCACCGGCATCGAGTCCAGCGCGGGCGAGATGGCCCTGCTCAAGAGCAAGGTCCTCAAGGACTACGGCCTGGACAAGGAGTACAAGGTCGTCGACAGCTCCACGCCGGCCATGCTGGCCGAGCTGAAGCGCGCCTACGCCAAGAAGCAGCCGGTCCTCGTCACCCTGTGGTCGCCGCACTGGGCGTACAACGACTACGACCTGAAGAAGCTGAAGGACCCCAAGGGCGCCTGGGGCAAGGGTGACGGCGTGCACACCCTGGCCCGCAAGGGCTTCGCGGCCGACAACCCCGTCGTCGGCACCTGGCTGAAGAACTTCAAGCTGGACGAGAAGCAGCTCACCAGCCTGGAGGCCGAGATCAACAAGGCCGGCAAGGGACAGCAGCAGGACGCCGTGCGCACCTGGCTCAAGGCCAACCCCGGAGTCGTCGACAAGCTGGCCCCGGTCCCCGGCGGCTCCGGCTCCACCCCGGCCGAGGCCGAGCGGCCCCTGAACGTCGCCTGGTTCCCCTGGGACGAGGACGTCGCCGTCACCCACCTGTGGAAGCACGTTCTGGAACGCCGCGGCTACAAGCTGAACCTGAAGCAGATGGACGTCGGCCCCGTCTACACCGGCCTGGCCGGCGGCGACATCGACCTCAACTTCGACGCCTGGCTGCCCTACGCCCAGAAGAACTACTGGGACAAGAGCAAGGACAAGCTCAAGGACCTCGGCACCTGGTACCAGCCGACCTCCCTGGAGATCGCCGTCCCCTCCTACGTCAAGGACGTGAAGTCCCTCGAGGACCTCAAGGGCAAGTCGTCCCTGTTCGGCGGGAAGATCATCGGCATCGAACCGGGCACCGGCGAGATGGACCTCCTCAAGAACAAGGTCATGCCGGGCTACGGCCTGGACAAGGAGTACAAGGTCGTCGACGGCTCCACGCCCGCGATGCTCGCCGAGCTGAAGCGCGCGTACGCCAAGAAGCAGCCCGTCGCCGTCGTGCTGTGGTCGCCGCACTGGGCGTACAGCCGCTACGGCCTCACCAAGCTCAAGGACGACAAGAAGCTCTTCGGTGAGGGCAACACCGTCCGCACCATCTCCAGCGAGAAGTTCCCCGGGCAGTACCCGCAGCTCACTGAGTGGATCAAGAACTTCAAGATGAGCGAGGACGAGCTCGGCAGCCTGGAGAGCGAGATCAACGCGCGCGGCAAGGCGCACGAGGACGAGGCGGTCGACGCCTGGATCAAGCAGCACCCGGACGTCGTCCAGCGCATGACCCCGCAGTGAACCGGCGGACGGCCGCCGGGTGAGCCGGCCGGACACCTCCGGGTGAACCGGCGGAAGAAACCCGCGGTGGCCGTCGCACCGCACCGCCCGAGGGGCGGGCCCGACCACGGTCCTGACGCCGTGGGAACGGGCCCGCCCCTCGGGCCGTCCACGGCAGGATCCGGCCAACCACGCACAGTCACCCCGCCGTCCCGCCCGACCCCGTACCGTGGGCTTGAGCACGGCCGGTCCGCCGACGCGCACCGCGACACCGCCGGTGCGCGCACCGCACGGGGAAGCGACGGCGGCAGGGAACGGTTTGCCGGACATGCGTAGGGTGCAGAGAACCCGACAGGACACGTGCGCACCGGCGCGGGTCCCAGGAGAGCGGACCGACGAGCGAAGGAGGGAGCCGGAGCGATGGGCGACCACAAAGAGCAGCCCCTTCGAGTGGGCGCGGCCGTACGACGGCGGCGCCGGGCGCTCGACCTCACCCTCGCCGTCGTGGCCGAGCGCAGCGGCCTGTCGGTGCCCTTCCTGAGCCAGATCGAGAACGACCGGGCCCGCCCCAGCAGGAGCTCCCTGGAGAAGGTCGCCGACGCGCTGCGCACCACCGCCGTGGAGCTGCTGGCGGCGGCCGACCCCGCCTGCAGCGTCGACGTCGTACGCGCCGAGATCCCCGAGACGGCCGAACCGGAGCCGGATCCCCGGGTGCGTGCCCTGGTGCGCGGCCACCACCAGCTGCACGCCTCCGAGTACACCGGGGACCACGACGCGGGCCGCGAGTTCCAGCACCGCAACGACGAGCTGATGTACGTCGCCGACGGCGCGGTCGAGGTCGAGGCGGAGGGCCGCGCCTACCGGCTCGTCCGCGGCGACACCATGTACCTGACCGGCGGAGTGCGCCACCGCTGGCGGGCGACGGTCGCCGACACCCGCGTGATCGTGGTCGCGGTGGCCGAGCACATCGAGGCGGTCCAGGACCGCACGCGCTGATGACCCGGGTCGTCTCCCTGGTCCCCTCGCTCACCGAGGCGGTCGCCGTGACCCTGCCCGGCGCCCTCGTCGGCGCCACCGACTGGTGCAGCCACCCGGCCGGCCTGGACGTGGTCCGCGTCGGCGGGACCAAGAACCCGCAGACCGGCAAGGTCGCCGCCCTCGGCCCCGACCTGGTGATCGCCAACGAGGAGGAGAACCGGGCGGCCGACCTCGACGCCCTGCGGGCAACCGGCGTCGAGGTGCTGGTCACCGAGGTGCGGGACGTGCCGCAGGCCTTCCGCGAGCTGGCGCGGGTCCTGTCCGCCTGCGGGGCGGCGACCCGGCCGAGGTGGCTGGACGAGGCGGAGGCCGCCTGGTCGGCGCCGCCCGCGCCCGGCTACCGTACGACCGCCGTCGTCCCGGTGTGGCGGCGGCCCTGGATGGTGCTGGGCCGCGACACCTTCGCCGGTGACGTCCTGGCCCGCCTGGGCGTCGACCACCTCTACGCGCGCCACGCCGAGCGTTATCCGCGCGTCCCCGTCGAGGAACTGCGGGCGGCGGCCCCCGGCCTCGTCGTCCTGCCGGACGAGCCCTACCGCTTCACCGCCGGGGACGGGCCGGACGCCTTCCCCCGGCTGCCCTGCGCGCTGGTCAGCGGACGGCACCTGACGTGGTACGGACCCTCGCTCGCCGAGGCCCCGCGGGTGCTGGGCCGGGCGCTGCGAGCAGCGCGCCGCTGACCAGCCCCCGGGCCGTGTGCACCGCCGCGGCGGCCCAGGCGGCGACCAGGACGGCGTAGAGCGCGAGCGCGAGGGAGTCGTACGCGGCCAGGTGGGTGCGCCGGGCCAGCGCCGACGCACCGGTCACGCAGGTGCCCACGGGGAAGGTGAAGGACCACCACGTCATCGCGAAGCCCATGCCCCGCCGGCCGGCCCGCACCACCTGGGCGGCGGCGAAGGCGAACCAGAGCACGGCGAAGCCCATCACCGGCACCCCGTACAGCAGGGCGAGGACGGCGAAGCCGGTGCCGTAGGGGGCCGGTACGACACCGGGCGCCGCGTCCGCGAAGGCACCCACGGCCGTCGTCGACTGCCCGAGCGGGCCCAGGACCAGGAACAGTGTCGGAGTCAGCGCGAGCGGCAGCGGGCCGACGACGAGCAGCCGGTTCAGCACCAGCGGCAGCAGGGCCAGTGTCGCCAGCAGACTGAGCCCGAACATCGCCACGCAGCCCATCAGCAGGGTCTGCCGCGGCTGACCCGCCGGCAGGTGCGCCACCAGCGCCGGGCCCAGCGCGGCGGACACCATCGGCGCGACCACCGGCAGCAGCCACACGGGCGTCACCTGGTGCGGCTCGGTGCGGTGGCGCACGGCCATGAGGTACGGCACCGCCACCGCGCCCACCAGCCCGACGACCGTGCCGGCCGTGAACAGCACGGTGTCCAGGGCGAGCGCGGCCGGGGTGCCGATCCAGTCCCGCCCCACCGAGAGCGCGCCGCCGCCCACCGCCAGCAGCGCCATGGACAGGCAGCCGTAGAAGGGGGCCGCCGTCGGGTCGAGGAGGTGCGCGCGGGCCTGGTCGCGGTGGTGGGCCCAGTGCAGGGCCCGGGCCGCCAGCAGCACGGCGAGCTGGACGAGCGCGAGCGCCCAGACAGCCGTGCACACGGTACGCAGCCCGGGGACGTGGACCGGCAGCGCGGCGCCCGCCGCGGCGACGGCGGCGGTGCCCATGACGGAGCCGTACCAGTTCGGGCCGAGGTGGCGCAGGGCCGGGACGCGCGCCCGTGCCGGGCCCGCGGGCGGTACGGAGGGCGTACGGGACCCGTGGGACCCCTGTGATCGGGGGGAGGGATGTGACCGGGACGGACGTGAGGGGGAATGCGCTGCGGTGACCATGACTTGAGGTTTTCGCAGGCCCACGGTCCCCACCAGGGGGTTTGTCCCTATCAAGGCATAAGCTGGGTTTATGAGGAGGTCGGAGGTGGACGCAGCCAACGGCGGGGGGCGGACGCACGGGGCGGCGCCGCTGGCCCACCGGGTGCCGGACCTGGGCGCGCTGGAACTGCTGCTGGCGGTGGCACGGCTGGGCAGCCTGGGCGGCGCGGCCCGCGAACTGGGCATCACCCAGCCGGCGGCCAGCAGCCGGATCCGTTCCATGGAACGGCAGCTGGGCCTCGCGCTGGTGGACCGCTCGCCCCGCGGGTCCCGGCTGACCGACGCGGGCGCGCTGGTCACGGACTGGGCGCGGCGGGTCGTCGAGGCCGCCGAGGCCTTCGACGCGGGCGCCCAAGCACTGCGGGACCGTCGGGACTCGCGGCTGCGGGTGGCGGCGAGCATGACGATCGCCGAGTACCTGCTGCCCGGCTGGCTGATCGCCCTGCGCACGCTGCGCCCCGACACGGCCGTGTCGCTGCTCGCCGGGAACTCGGCGGTGGTCGCCGAACGGCTGCTGGCGGGCGAGGCGGACCTCGGCTTCGTGGAGGGGCTGTCGGTGCCCGCCGGGCTGGACTCCGTGGTGATCGCCCACGACCGCCTGACCGTGGTGACCGCCCCCGCCCACCCCTGGGCCCGGCGGCGGCGCCCGCTGGAGGCGGCCGAACTGGCGGCGACGCCGCTGATCCTGCGGGAGACGGGCTCCGGGACCCGGCAGGTCCTGGACGCCGCGCTGGGCGGTCTGGCCCGTCCGCTGATCGAGCTGTCCTCGACCACGGCGGTGAAGGCGGCGGCCGTCAGCGGAGCGGGTCCGGCCGTGCTGAGCGAACTCGCCGTGGGCGACGAGCTGTCCCTGCGGCGCCTGGTGACCGTCCCGGTCGAGGGTGTCGCCCTGCGGCGGGACCTGCGCGCGGTCTGGCCCACGGGCCACCGCCCCACGGGCCCGGCCCGCGACCTGCTGTCACTGACCCGCTCGGGCGCGGGGTGAGCGGGGCGGTTCACGGGGGGCGGGGGGCGGGGACGCGTGCGTGCTTCTGCCGCGTTCGGTCGAGCTGGGCGCTCGCTTGGGTGTGGTGGGGCGCGTGTGGGTGTGGTGGGGCGCGTGGTTCTGGTCAGGTCCGGTCGAACCGGGTTTCGCTTGGGCCTGGCGTTCGGTCGGGCCGGGCTTGGCTTGGGTGCGGTGCGGTGCGGTGCGGTGCGGTGAGGTGAGGTGAGGTGTCGGGCGCGTCCGCGGTCCCGGTCGCGTTCGGCTGAGCCCCGCGTTCACCTGGGTGCGGCCGGGGCACGCGCTCGGCCCCAGGCGCGGCCACCGGTTCGGCCGGCGAACGCGGGGTCACCGGCACGCCCCGGCCGCGTGGGCGGCCGCCGCTCGGACCAGTGCCCGCATGACCCGTGGGTCCTCGCCCATCTCCGGGTGCCACTGCACTCCCAGCACCCAGTGGGCGGTGGGCGGTGGCTCCACCGCCTCGACCGTGCCGTCCGCCGCGTGGGCCGAGGCGACGAGACCCGCGCCGAGCCGGTCCACGGCCTGGTGGTGGTAGGCCGGGACGGTCGCCGGCTCCGGGACCGCCGCCGCGCACCGGGTGCCGGGCACCGCGGTGACCGTGTGGGTGCCGAAGACGCCGACGGTCCCGGCGTGCCCGTCCAGGTGCTGGACCAGGGTGCCGCCCAGCGTGACGTTCAGCAGCTGCATGCCCCGGCAGATGCCGAGCAGCGGCAGCCGGACGGCCAGCGCGGCCTCGATCAGGGCGAGTTCCCAGGCATCCCGGGCCGGGGCCGGCGGCCCCGTGCGGGGGTCCGGCTCGGCGCCGTAGCGCACCGGCTCCACGTCCGGGCCGCCCGCGATGACCAGCCCGTCCAGCCGGGCCACGGTCTCCGCGGCCCGGTCGGGCGCGTCCGGCGGCAGCATCGCGGCGAGCCCGCCCGCCCGCTGCACCAGCCTCGGGTAACCGGCGGGCAGCAGCGCGGCCTCCAGCTCCCACACCCCCCACCGCGTCGCCGCCTCCAGGTACGTACTGACGCCGATCAGCGGTCGCCGTTCGCCGCCCTTCGCGGTCATCCCGCCTCCCGGTTCCCGCTCTCGGTCCGCAATGGTGCGCACCGGTACCTCCTCACGTCGGACACGTCCTCATACCACCCGTCTCCTGCCGTCACGTCAGAAAGCCCCGCAGGAGCGCCGCCGTCCCCGCGCAGTGCTCGCGCATCGCCTCCCGCGCACCGTGCGCGTCCCCCGCCAGCACCGCCGCGACCAGCGCCGCGTGCTGCCGCTGGGAGTGCTCCAGGTTGCGCACCAGCAGGGGTATGCAGTCGAGCAGGTCGTTCACCGTGGCCCGGACCGCCGCGTACTGCGCGGTCAGCGTGGGGGAGCCGCACGACTCGGCGAGGGTGAGGTGCAGCAGCGTGTCGCGGCGCCGGTAGTCCGCGGGCGGCGCGTCGTGCGTCCGCTCCAGCGCCTCGCGCAACCGTGCCGCCTGCCGGCCCGTCAGCCCCTGCTGCGCGCACAGACCCGCCGCGCCCACCTCCAGCACCCCGCGGAAGCGCAGCACGTCGTCGACGTCCGCCCCGGCGACCCGGCGGCGCAGCTCGCCCTCGTCGGCCGCGTCCGCGCGCGGGCGCACGAACGTACCGCCGTAGCGCCCCCGCCGGGCCTCGACGAGCCCCTGTTCCCGGAGCACCTTCAGCACCTCGCGCAGCGTCACCCGGCTGATCCCGAGCCGCCGGGCCAGCTCGCGCTCGGCGGGCAGCCGCTCACCCGCCGCCACCAGCCCGAGCCGCACCACCTGGAGGATCTGCTCCAGGGCCTCCTCGAAGCCGTTGCCCGCGCGCACCGGCCGCAGCACCGCCGTGAGCCGGTCCTCGCCCGCCCCGGCCGCGCCCGTCTCCCGGGTCATCCGGTCGCGCCCCCTTCCCAGGCAATGGTTCCGGGCAATACCTTATGGCTCCCGGCAGCGGCCGATGAGGCCGGAGCAGCCCGAGGAGGCCCGCCCGTGGCAGACCGCACACCCCCGCTCACCGTCGAGGAACTGCGGGCACTCGTCGCCGGCGGTGAGATCGACACGGTGGTCCTGGCCTTCCCGGACATGCAGGGACGGCTCCAGGGCAAGCGCTTCGCCGCCCGCTTCTTCCTCGACGAGGTCCTGCGGCACGGCACCGAGGGCTGCACCTACCTCCTCGCCGTCGACGCCGACATGAACACGGTCGACGGGTACGCCATGTCCTCCTGGGACCGCGGCTACGGCGACTTCGCCATGCACCCCGACCTCACCACGCTGCGCCGCATCCCCTGGCACCCCGGCACCGCCCTGGCCGTCGCCGACCTCGCCTGGAACGACGGCTCGCCGGTGGCCGCGGCCCCCCGGCAGATCCTGCGCCGCCAGCTCGCCCGCCTCGCCGAGCACGGCTGGACGGCCCAGGTCGGCACCGAGCTGGAGTTCATCGTCTTCAAGGACACCTACGAACAGGCCTGGGACGCCGGATACCACGGGCTCACCCCGGCCAACCAGTACAACATCGACTACTCCATCCTCGGCACCGGCCGCATCGAGCCCCTGCTGCGCCGCCTGCGCAACGACATGGCCGGCGCCGGCCTCACCGTCGAGTCCGCCAAGGGCGAGTGCAACCCCGGCCAGCACGAGATCGTCTTCCGCTACGACGAGGCCCTCGTCACCTGCGACCAGCACGCCCTCTACAAGACCGGGGCCAAGGAGATCGCCGCCCAGGAGGGCGTCTCGCTCACCTTCATGGCCAAGTACAACGCGCGCGAGGGCAACTCCTGCCACATCCACCTCTCCCTCGCCGACGCCGACGGCACCAACGCCATGGCCGGGTCGGAGCCGGGGGAGATGTCCGAGGTGATGCGGCACTTCCTCGCCGGACAGCTCGCCGCCCTGCGCGACTTCTCCCTGCTCTACGCCCCGGGCATCAACTCCTACAAGCGGTTCCAGCCCGGCTCCTTCGCCCCGACCGCCGTCGCCTGGGGCCACGACAACCGCACCTGCGCCCTGCGCGTCGTCGGCCACGGCCGCTCCCTGCGCTTCGAGAACCGGCTGCCCGGCGGCGACGTCAACCCGCACCTGGCCGTCGCCGCACTGGTCGCGGCCGGCCTGTACGGCGTCGACCAGCGCCTGCCCCTGCCCGAGCCGTGCCGGGGCAACGCCTACACCGCCGACCACGAGCACGTCCCCACGACCCTGCGCGAGGCCGCCGAGCTGTGGGAGAACAGCCCCATCGCCAAGGCGGCGTTCGGCGACGACGTCGTCGCGCACTACCGCAACATGGCCCGCGTCGAACTCGACGCGTTCGACGCCGCGGTCACCGACTGGGAGCTGCGCCGCTCCTTCGAACGCATGTGAGAGGCCCCGCCGTGCCGCACGAGCCCCGACCCGAGCTCCAGCCCGAGCCCGAGCTGCTGGTCCTCAACCCGGCCACCGAGGAGACCGTGGCCACCGTCCCCGCCGCCGGCGCCGCCGACGTCGAGCGCGCCGTCACCCGCGCGGCCAGGGCCCAGCAGGCCTGGGTGGCCACCGCCCCCGCCGACCGGGCCCGGCTGCTGCGCCGCTTCGCCGACGTCGTCGACGGCCACATCGAGGAACTGGCCCAGCTGGAGGTCCGCGAGGCGGGCCACCTCGTCGGCGACGCCCGCTGGGAGGCCGGCAACGCCCGCGACCTGCTGCTGTACGCGGCCGGTGGCGCCGAGCGGCTGCTGGGCCGGCAGATCCCGGTCCCCGGCGGCTGGGACGTCACCTTCCTCGAACCCCTGGGCGTCATCGGCGTGATCGCCCCCTGGAACTTCCCCATGCCGATCGCCGCCTGGGGCTCCTTCCCGGCCCTCGCTGCCGGCAACGCGGTCCTTCTCAAGCCCGCCGAGACCACCCCGCTCACCGCACTGCGCCTGGCGGAGCTGGGCCTTGAAGCGGGCCTGCCCGAGCACCTGTTCCAGGTCCTGCCCGGCCACGGCCGCACCGCCGGCCGCGCCCTGGTCGACCACCCCGGCGTCGCCAAGATCGTCTTCACCGGCTCCACCCGCACCGGCCGCGAGGTCATGGAACGCTGCGCCCGGCACGTCAAGCCCGTCACCCTCGAACTGGGCGGCAAGAGCCCGAACATCGTCTTCGCGGACGCCGACCTCAAGGCCGCCACCGACCCGTTCTCCTTCCTGGACAACGCCGGCCAGGACTGCTGCGCCCGCACCCGTGTCCTCGTCCAGGACTCCGTGTACGACGAGGTCCGCGAACTGCTCGCCGAGGCGCTGGCCGCCGTGGTGGTGGGCGACCCGGCCGACGAGAAGACCCGGATGGGCCCGCTGATCTCCCACGGGCAACTCGAGCGCGTACGCTCCTACGTCCCACCGCAGGCACCGGCCCTGCGCGGCACCGCACCCGACGGGCCCGGCTTCTGGTTCCCGCCGACCGTGCTCACCGGGGAGCGCCCGGACTCCGCCGCCGCCCGCGAGGAGATCTTCGGACCCGTGGCCGTCCTGCTGCCCTTCACCGGTGAACAGGACGCGATCCGCCTCGCCAACGACACCCCCTACGGCCTGTCCGGCTCCGTCTGGACCCGGGACGTCGGCCGCGCCCTGCGCGTCTGCCAGGCCGTCCGGGCGGGGAACCTGTCCGTCAACTCGCACGCCAGCGTCCGCTACTGGACCCCCTTCGGCGGCGCCAAGCAGTCCGGCGTCGGCCGCGAACTCGGCCCCGACGCCCTGACCGCCTTCACCGAGACCAAGAACGTCTTCATCAGCACGGAGGGCCCCGCGCAGTGACCGAAGAAACAGCGACCGAAGCGACCCCCGCCCCGGTCTGCCGCCGACTGGTCGGCCGCACCGCCGTCGTCACCGGAGCAGGCAGCGGCATCGGCCTCGCCGCGGCGCGCCGGCTCGCCTCCGAGGGCGCGCACGTCGTCTGCGGCGACATCGACGAGAGGAGCGGCAAGGCCGCGGCCGAGGCGACCGGCGGCCTGTTCGTCCAGGTCGACGTCACCGACCCCGGCCAGGTCGAGGCGCTGTTCAGGGCCGCCCACGACACCTACGGCAGCGTGGATGTCGCCTTCAACAACGCGGGCATCTCGCCGCCCGACGACGACTCCATCCTGGAGACCGGCCTGGAGGCCTGGCGGCGCGTCCAGGAGGTCAACCTCACCTCCGTCTACCTGTGCTGCAAGGCCGCCCTGCCCTACATGCGGCGCCAGGGGCGGGGCTCCATCATCAACACGGCCTCCTTCGTGGCCCGCATGGGCGCGGCCACCTCGCAGATCTCCTACACCGCGTCCAAGGGCGGTGTGCTGGCCATGTCCCGGGAACTGGGCGTGCAGTTCGCCCGCGAGGGCATCCGCGTGAACGCCCTGTGCCCCGGACCGGTCAACACCCCGCTCCTGCGGGAGCTGTTCGCCAAGGACCCCGAGCGCGCCGCGCGCCGCCTCGTGCACATCCCCCTCGGCCGGTTCGCGGAGGCCGAGGAGATCGCCGCCGCCGTCGCCTTCCTCGCCAGCGACGACTCGTCCTTCGTCAACGCCACCGACTTCCTGGTGGACGGCGGCATCTCGGGGGCGTACGTCACCCCGCTGTAGACACCCCTGCGGCGGCCCGGCGATCCGTCCTGCAGTGCTGGAGTGAGCATGACACCCCTGCCCGGCTGGTACCGCGATCCGTCGGTGCCGCACGGGGAGCGCTGGTGGGACGGCTCGTCCTGGACCGACCACCGGCGCACTCCCGGGGCACCCGGGGACCGGCCGCTCGCGCCGCCGCCCTCCGCGCCCGCCGGGGCCGGACCCCGCCGGGCCAAGGCGGCGGCCCTGACCACGGCCGGCGCGGTCCTCGCCGCCGCGATCGTCACCGGCGCGGTCCTGCTCGGCCGGGGCGGCGGCGCGGACACCACCGCGCCGAGCACCAACCCCGGCGGACCACCTGCCTCGCAGGCCCCGGCGGCACCGCCCCGTGCCCTGCCCGCCTCCCCGCCCCGCGCCCTGCCCGCCTCCCCGTCCGTGTCCTCTTCCGGCTCCTCGTCCGGGGCCGCCACCGGCGGTCCGTCCGCCGTCGTCGACCAGCTCAACGGCATCACGCTGCCGCTGCTCCCCGGCTGGCAGGAACCGCAGTACGTCTTGGCCAACGACGTGGTGATGACCACGCACGGCACGTAGGACTGCCCGGCGGGCGCCGGACTGTGCCGGCACGGCCTGGTGAGCACCCGGACGCCCGGCGCGGCCGACGGCACCCCGCCCCGGGCCCTGGCCGGGAACGACATCGCCGACGCCGCCGACGCGGCGTACGAGGAGAATGCGGCCGGCGCGCGCCCCTGCGACGGCGTCACCTCGCACCAGGCGGTCGCCTCCGGGCAGGTGGCGGTCGCGGGCCGCGCCGGATACTTCGTGCGCCGGCGCGTCCGTACCGGCAAGGGCCCCGGCGGCTACGTCGAGTCGCCGGCCTTCGCCTCCAGCACCGGAACCGAGGCCCCCGTCATCGTCCGCTTCGTCTTCGACGCGGGACCCGGCGGACCGCCCCTGGCCGGCATGGACCGGATCACCAACGGCATCCGGCCGGTCGGCGACACCGGCACCGGGGGCGGGGCCGGCAGCAGCATCGGCCCGCCCGGGTGAGCCCGGCAGGCTCACCGGCTCACAGGAAGGTGCGGCCCTCGCCCCGGTACGTCGGCACGGTCGCCGTCACCCGGTCGCCCTCGACCAGGTGCAGCGCGTCGAACCGCTCGCACAGCTCACCCGCCTTGGCGTGCCGGAACCACACCTTGTCGCCGATCAGGAGGTCGTCGGCGGGCGAGCCGAGCAGGGGGGTCTGCACCTCGCCGGGCCCCTCCTGCGGGTCGTAGCGCAGGCCCTCGGGCAGGTACGGCACCGGCAGCCGGTCCTGACCGGCCACGCCGGACGCCGGATAGCCGCCGCCCAGGACCGTCACGATCCCGACCCCCGGGCGCCGCACCACCGGCTGGGCGAACAGCGCCGCCGGACGGCCCCTGAAGGACGTGTAGTTGTCGAAGAGCCGCGGGACGTACAGACCCGAGCCCGCGGCGATCTCGGTCACGGCCGTCTCCGCCGCGGTGTGCTGGACACTGCCCGTGCCACCGCCGTTGACGAACTCCAGGTCCGGGGCCACCGCACGGACCGCCCGCACCACCGCGGCCCGCCGCTCGGCCAGTTCGCGGCGCGCCGCCGCCTGCATCAGCCGGACCACTCGCGAACGCAGCGGCCGCCCGGCCACCGCGTCCCCCACGCCGGCGATGTGCCCCTCGTACGCCATGATCCCGACGAGCCGGAACCCCGGCCGCCGGGCCACCGTACGGGCCATCTCGGCGACCTGGGCGGGGGAGTACAGCGGGGAACGGCGCGCGCCGACGCGGACCCGGCCGCCGAGCAGCTTCAGCGACGTGTCCAACTCCAGGCACACCCGCACGACTTCGCCTCCGCCCTCGCGGGCGGCGTCGATCAGGTCGAGCTGCGCCGGATCGTCGACCATCACCGTGACGGCGGCGGCGAGCTTGGGATCGGCGGCCAGTTCGGCGAAGCCGGCGCGGTCGGCGGACGGGTAGGCGAGCAGGACGTCGTCGAACCCGGAGCGGGCCAGCCACAGCGACTCGGCGAGCGTGAACGACATGATGCCCGCGAAACCGTCCTTGGCCAGGGCCCGTTCGAGCAGCGCACGGCAGCGCACGGACTTGCTGGCCACCCGGACCGGTTTGCCGCCGGCCCGGCGCAGCAGGTCGTCGGCGTTGGCGTCGAAGGCCTCCAGGTCGACGATCGCGACGGGGGCGTCGAGGTGGGCGGTGGCCCGGTCGTAACGGGCCCGGTCTGCGGCGCGTGCGGTCATGGACGCAGCCTGCCAGACAGGATTACCGCAGGGTAGGGGGACGTTCCGGTCAGATGCCCCGCGCACGCGGACCGGTTCCCGTCCGCGTGCGCTCAACCCGTAGAGTGACGCGCACGTACGGCGCGGCGGCGGCACGTTCCCGGCCGCCGGCCCGAGTCGGGATGGCACTTCGTTCGTACGGGTATGCGTGTCCGGTGACGGCGAGTCGGCACCGGGCGGGGCAACGAGAACGGCGGCCGGGCACGAGGGCACGGCCCGGGCACAGCGAAACGGGGGGTGCATGAGTACGGAAGCACGCCACGCTCCGATACCCCCGCGCCCCCCGAGACCACCCCACCCCCCTGCCCCCGCACGCGGCGCCACGGCACCACCCGGCCACTCGGCGACCGCCCCGGCCACGGCGCGGAGCACCGATGACGGCGACGCACCCGCGGCGGACGCCTCCGCAGGAGACGCCGCGTCCTGGTACGGCACCGCGCCGACGGCCGCTGTCGGCTGCGAGCCGGCGGCGCCCGGCGTCCGGCCGGCCGTTCCGGCGCGGGCGGCCCGGGCCGCGGAGGAGCCCACGCCCCCGGCCGCCCAGCCCCCGCCTCCGGCCTTCCGGTCTCCGGTGCGGCGGCCCGCGGAACCGGCCGTGCCGCCCCCGCCGCCCGCCTCGGCTCGCTTTCCCGACGCGCCGCCGCGTACGGACTTCGCCGGACCGGTCGCCGGGGAGCCCTCCGTACGCCCTGCCCGCGACCACGGGCGCGACACCTGTTCCGCCCCGGGCGGCAGCGGCGGCGTGCCCGGACCGGCGCTGTCCTGGAGCGCGTCCGTCGCCTCCGCGCCGCCCGGGAGCCGATCCGGCGCCGTGGCGCGGCCCTTCGTGACCCTCGGGGAGCCCGAGGGGTACGACGAGCAGGGGCGGGGCCGCGCCCTCGGTGTGCGCATACGGCCCCGGACCGCCCTGGCCGCCCTCTGCGTGGTCCTCGGCCTCGGGCTGATCGGCGGCGCCTTGACCGGCAGTTGGCTCACCGGGGAGACGGGCGACGACGGCACCGCCGGGTCCTTCACCACGGCGGGCACCCTCTGGCACAGCATCCCGGTCGACCGGCTCTTCCCGCCCACGGTGGACGGCCGGGGCGCCGGACCCGGCGGAGCCGACCGAACCTGGACCCGGGTCGCCGTCGCCCCGGACAGCGGCTGCGCGGACGCCTTCGACCCGCTGCTGCGCAAGGCCCTCGCCCCCGCCGGCTGCGGCCGCCTGCTGCGCGCCACCTACACGGACGCCACCCAGAGCTTCGTCACCACCGTCGGCCTGCTCTTCACCAAGGCCGACGCCCCCGCGATGAGTTCCCTGGCGGCCCGGTTCCGGAGCGAGGGGCTGGGCCGGCGCACGGACCTCATGCCCCGCCCGTACGCGGCCAAGGACACCGTCGCCGCATCCTTCGGCCTGCGGCAGCGCGCGTCCTGGACCGTCTCCGTGCTGACCGAGGCGCCCGTGGTCGTCTACGCCGTCTCGGGCTGGGCCGACGGCCGCACCGTCGACACCCCGCAGTCCGCCGCCGACGCGATGAAGGCGGGCGCCGGCACCGCCGTGGCCCAGGCCGGGCTCGGCAACGAGGCGCAGGGCCTGGCCGACCGCATCGAACGCGGTTTCCGCAGGACCGCCGACTCCGAGACCGCCGGCTCCCAGACCGCCGGCTCTGCCACGGAGAAGCCCTCGTGACAGCTTCGGCCACCTCCCCCGCATCCCCGGTACCTACCGTGACAGCCTTCCTCACCCGGCGGAGCGGCGCCCTGAGCCTCCTGCTCGCCGCCTGGCTCGCCCTCGTCCCGGCCACCGCCGCGCACGCCGACGGCATCCGGGCCCAGCAGTGGGCCCTGGACTCCCTGCACGTCCAGCAGGCCTGGCGCCTGACCAAGGGCAAGGGCGTCACCGTCGCCGTACTGGACACCGGTGTGGAGGCCGACCACCCCGACCTCACGGGCAACGTCCTGCCGGCCAAGGACCTGATCGGCTTCGGCGCGCGGCGCGGCGAGGACACCTGGGCGCGGCACGGCACCGCCATGGCCGGCATCATCGCCGGGCACGGCCACGGTCCCGGCGGCGCCGACGGAGTCCTGGGCATCGCTCCCGAGGCGAAGATCCTGCCCGTCCGGGTGATCCTCGAGGACGGTGACGAGGCCCGCGCCCGCGCCCGCACCACCCGGGGCAACGCGCTCGCCGACGGGATCCGCTGGGCCGCCGACCACGGCGCCGACGTCATCAACCTCTCCCTCGGCGACGACTCCGACTCCGCGCACCCCGAGCCCGCCGAGGACGAGGCCGTCCAGTACGCGCTGAAGAAGGGCACCGTCGTCGTGGCCTCGGCGGGCAACGGCGGCGACAAGGGCGACCACGTCTCCTACCCGGCCGCCTACCCGGGCGTGATCGCGGCGACCGCCGTGGACCGCTACGGCACCCGCGCCGCCTTCTCCACGCGCCGCTGGTACGCCACCGTCAGCGCGCCCGGTGTGGACATCGTCATCGCCGACCCGGACCACAAGTACTACAAGGGCTGGGGCACGAGCGCGGCCTCCGCCTTCGTCTCCGGCGCCGTCGCCCTCATCGAGGCCGGGCACCCCGGCCTGACGCCCGCGCAGATCAAGAAGCTCCTGGAGGACACCGCCCGCGACGCCCCCGTCGGCGGACGGGACGACTCCCGCGGCTTCGGCATGATCGACCCCGTCGCCGCCATCGAGGCCGCCGGCCGTGTCAAGCCCGTGGGGCTGCGCGCGGCCGCGTACGGCGAACGGTACTTCGGGCCCGGCCCCGGCACCGCGGTGCCGGACGACGGCGCCGACTGGGCGGGCCCCCTCGCGGGCGGCGCCGGGGGCGTCCTGCTGGTCGCCGCGGCCGTCCTGTGGCGCGGCCGGCGCGGCCGGCGCGAACGGTACGACCTCCGCGACTTCCAGCCGTAGCGGCCCGGGGCCCGGGGCGGGCGTGCGGCGGAGGCCGCCCCGCCCGTCGTCAGCCGGCCGTGGAAGCGGAAGGCGCAGCGGACCACGGAGCGGACGACGGAGCGGAAGGCGCAGCGGACCGCGCGGCCGCAGCGGCGGGCGCCGTGAACACCGACACCGCCGCCCGTGCCGACGCCTCCACCAGCGAGATGCCGGCCTCCTTCGTCGCGTTCCCGTGGGACAGGGCCGCCACCAGGTAGTCGTCCCCGCCCACTGTCACCCGCCCGATGCTGTTGACGACCCACAGACCGGTGGTGCTGCGCGGCAGCCAGCCGTTCTTCAGGGCCCACGCGGAGCCGTCGGCGGCGGCGGACACGCCCCAGTCCTGGTCGTCCGCGACCCCTCCCATCAGGCCCCGGAGGTACGCCCGCGACGCCGCGCTCAGCTTCGACTTGCGGCCGAACACCTGCTTGAGCAGGGCGAGCTGGTCGGCGGAGGTGGTCCGGGTCAGTCCCCACAGCGTGCCGTCGCCGCCGGAGGTCGCCGTCAGGCCGAACCGGCGGTTCGCCGCGTCCAGCCCGCCGGCCTCGCCGATGCTCCGCCACAGCGCCGACGCCGAGTCGTTGTCGCTGTTCTCGATCATCGCGGTGGCGTACGTCCGCTCCCACGCGGTCAGCCGTCGCCCGGCGTCCTGGGCCTGGAGCAGCAGGGCCGCCAGGATGTCGACCTTGACGATGCTCGCCGTCTCGAAGACCCCGTCCCCGTACCCGGCGCCCTGCCCGGAGTCGAGGTCGAGGACCGCGACCGACACGGCGGCGCCCTCCGCCACCGGCACCGATCCCATCGCCGTGGCCAGGAGCGCCGTCCGGTCCGCCACCGGCTCCGTCACCGCCTCCACCCCCGCTCTCGCGCTCGTCCCCGTCGGCGCCGGGGCGGGCGCCGTCGGTGACGATACGGCGCCGGAGCCCGTGCGGGCCGTCAGGCACGCGGTGCCCGTGGCCGTACCGCCCACGAGGACGGCGCAGACGAGCGCGGTGCGCAGCGGGCGCCGGCGCGGGGTGGGGCGCCCGCGGCCGGAGGGGCGCGGGCGGCGGCGACGGTGGTGGTGGCCGGGGGCCGGGGACTCCATGGCCGCGATGGTCGGGTCGGCGGCTGTGCGTGCCGTGGGGCCGGCGTGAGACGCGGGACAGGGGAGCCTGAGAAAACGGTGAACGGCCCCGG
This sequence comes from Streptomyces sp. NPDC056160, assembly GCF_042268205.1. Taxonomy (NCBI): domain Bacteria; kingdom Bacillati; phylum Actinomycetota; class Actinomycetes; order Kitasatosporales; family Streptomycetaceae; genus Streptomyces; species Streptomyces sp. NPDC056160. The sequence goes on along the minus strand of NZ_JBHJUW010000003.1, from coordinate 94,865 downwards.
ATAGGCTCGGGGCGTGGCGAACAAGAACATCCCCGACCCCGGTTTCTCCGACGACGACGGCTCCGCCGACCCGCGGCTGAGCGCGGCGCTCGCCGCCTGGGCCGAGGACCGCACCGCCGTGGACCCGGTGCTGGGCGCGCTCGAGGGCGCCCGGCTGCTCGTGCCCGTCGTCGCCGTGCTCGGTGAGGGGGAGCAGGACGAGAGGGGCCTGCGCCGCGAGAAGACCAGCGACATGGCCGTGCCGACCCTGAAGGCCGGTCACCGCACCGCGCTGCCCGCCTTCACCTCCACCGCCTCCCTGGCGCTCTGGGACCCGGCGGCCCGCCCCGTGGCCGTACCCCTGCGCCAGGCGCTGGAGGCCGCCGCGCACGAGAAGGCGGACACGGTCGTCCTGGATCTGGCCGGGCCGGTCCCGTTCGAGCTGACCGGGTCCGCGCTGCGCGCACTCGCCGAGGGCCGCACGACCGCCGACCCGCTGGCGGACCCGGCGGTCGTGGCGGCCGTACGGGACGCGGTGGCCGCCGAACCGGCGGTGCTGAGCGCCTGTCTGGGGCCGGGGCAGGCCGACGGCACCCTCGCACTCGTCCTCGACCCGGCGGCCACCGCGGCCCCGGCCGACACCGCCCGTGCCGTCGCCGGGCGCCTGGCCGCCAGCGACACACTGAGGGCCCGCCTGGTGCGCGGCCTCGACCTGGCACTGCTGCCGGCCGGGGCGACGCCGCCGGGCGAGCCCTTGTACGTGCGGGGGTAGGCGGGGGCGGGATCAGCCGTAGATCGGGCCCGTGTACTTCTCGCCCGGGCCCTGGCCCGGCTCGTCCGGGACCAGCGAGGCCTCGCGGAAGGCCAGCTGCAGCGACTTCAGGCCGTCGCGCAGCGGTGCCGCGTGGAAGGAGCTGATCTCGGTGGCGCTCGCGTCCAGCAGACCGGCGAGCGCGGTGACCAGCTTGCGGGCCTCGTCCAGGTCCTTGTAGGTGTCGCCCTCCTCGGTCAGGCCGAGCTTCACGGCGGCGGCGCTCATCAGGTTGACGGCGACCGTCACGATCACCTCGACCGCGGGGACCTCCGCGATGTCGCGGGTCATGGCGTCGAAGTCGGGGGTCTCAGGAGGGGTCTCACTCATGCCCCACACGATAGGTGGTCCCCCGGTCGCGCCTCGATTAGCCCTTGTCAAGCGATCCTGCTAATCTGGTGGGCGACCGGCTGGACGCGTGTGCCCCACGGCTAGCGAGTCCGGCCCACAAGTGGAGGCTTCGAACTCCCACCCGACCGCCTCCAGGGCGGCGGGTCACCGGTCAGGCGGTCCCGTCCCAGCGGCGGCGGCCCGCCCGAAATGCGCGCCCCGCGGCCATCGCGGCGGTCGCTCCGGTAGTTCGAGGAGCCCCGCCTGTGATCGTCCGGGGCATTTTTTCTGCTTCGGCGCGGTTAGGTCTTAGGAACACAGACGTACGCGGCTGTCCGCCAGACGGTCGCGTGGTGCTACCGAGGAGGATCCATCAGCGCCGAGCCCCGCATCAACGACCGGATTCGCGTTCCCGAGGTGCGACTTGTCGGTCCCAGTGGCGAGCAGGTGGGCATCGTCCCCCTGGCCAAGGCACTGGAGCTTGCGCAGGAGTACGACCTGGACCTGGTCGAGGTCGCGGCGAACGCCCGTCCGCCCGTGTGCAAGCTCATGGACTACGGGAAGTTCAAGTACGAGTCGGCCATGAAGGCCCGTGAGGCGCGCAAGAACCAGGCGCACACGGTCATCAAGGAGATGAAGCTCCGGCCGAAGATCGACCCGCACGACTATGACACCAAGAAGGGTCACGTCGTCCGGTTCCTCAAGCAGGGCGACAAGGTCAAGATCACGATCATGTTCCGTGGTCGCGAGCAGTCCCGCCCCGAGCTGGGCTACCGACTGCTGCAGCGCCTCGCGGAGGACGTCCAGGACCTCGGTTTCGTCGAGTCGAACCCGAAGCAGGACGGCCGGAACATGATCATGGTTCTCGGTCCGCACAAGAAGAAGACCGAGGCGATGGCCGAGGCCCGCCAGGCGCAGGAAGCCCGCAAGGCGGACGCGAAGGCCAACCCCGGCCGCTCGCAGAACGCCGCGGACATCGAGGCGTCTGACGAAGAGCCCGCCGAGGAGCACGCCGAGGCGTGACCCCCGGGACCCCGCGTCCCAGGTTGTAACCGAAACAAGAGCGACGCTCCAACCGTGCCCGGTTCTCGCGACCGGGCACCGGAGCGCCACCGACGAGGAGAGAACGGCGCTATGCCGAAGAACAAGTCGCACAGCGGTGCCAGCAAGCGCTTCAAGGTCACCGGCTCCGGCAAGGTGCTCCGTGAGCGCGCCGGCAAGCGCCACCTGCTCGAGCACAAGTCGTCCCGTCTGACGCGTCGCCTGACCGGCAACGCCGAGATGGCCCCGGGCGACGCCAAGAAGATCAAGAAGCTTCTCGGCAAGTGACGCGGCGGCGCGTGATCCCACGATCACCGCGCGCCGTACGTCAGGACCGGGACCCAATCGTTTCCGGGCCGTGTGAGCACAACCACGGCCCCGCTACAAGGAGTCAAACAAGTGGCACGCGTCAAGCGGGCAGTCAACGCCCACAAGAAGCGCCGGGCGATCCTCGAGCAGGCCTCCGGCTACCGCGGTCAGCGTTCGCGCCTGTACCGCAAGGCCAAGGAGCAGGTCACCCACTCGCTGGTCTACAACTACAACGACCGCAAGAAGCGCAAGGGTGACTTCCGCCAGCTGTGGATCCAGCGCATCAACGCCGCTGCCCGCGCCAACGGCATCACGTACAACCGCTTCATCCAGGGTCTGAAGGCCGCGAACGTCGAGGTCGACCGCAAGATCCTCGCCGAGCTGGCCGTCAACGACGCGAACGCGTTCGCCGCGCTCGTCGAGGTCGCCCAGAAGGCTCTGCCGAGCGACGTCAACGCGCCGAAGGCCGCGTGACACTGCGCTGGCTCGAGCCGGTGTTGTAGGACCCGCAAGCTTTCGGGCTTGCGGGTCCTGCTGTTGGGCCTGCGGCCGTCGTTGTCCGGCTGCGGGTCCGTCGTGGTTGCTCGCGCCCCCGCGGCGGAGCCGCGTATCGAAACAGCCCGCGTCCCTTTCTGGGGCGCGTACGCCACCGCACGTAGTTATCCGAAGGTAAGAGGATGCCCCCCGCCACTCCCGAGCTGATCTCCCCCCGCTCCGCCCGTGTGGCCGCCGCCCGGCGGCTGGCCAAGCGGAACTTCCGGGGGAAGGACCGGCTCTTCCTCGCCGAGGGGCCGCAGGCCGTGCGGGAGGCAGCCGCGCACCGCACCCCGGGCGGCGACGCCACGCTCGTGGAACTCTTCGTCACCGTGGAAGCCGCCGAGCGCCACGCCGACATCGTGGGGGAGGCCCGCGCCGCCGGCGCCCGGATCCACCTCGCCGCCGACGAGGTCATCGCCGACATCTCCACCACCGTCACCCCGCAGGGCCTAGTCGGGACCTGCCGGTTCCTCGACACGCCGTTCGAGGAGATCCTCGCCGCCCGGCCCCGCCTCGTCGCGGTCCTCGCGCACGTACGCGACCCCGGCAACGCCGGTACGGTGCTGCGCTGCGCCGACGCGGCCGGCGCCGACGCCGTCGTCCTCACCGACGCCTCCGTGGACCTGTACAACCCCAAGGCCGTACGCGCCTCCGTCGGCTCGCTGTTCCACCTGCCGGTCGCCGTCGGCGTCCCCGTCGAACAGGCCGTCGCCGCCCTCAAGGGCACCGGGGTGCGCATCCTCGCCGCCGACGGCGCGGGTAGCGACGACCTCGACGACGAGCTGGACAAGGGCACCATGGGCGGCCCCACCGCCTGGGTGTTCGGCAACGAGGCCTGGGGCCTGCCCGAGGAGACCCGGACCCTGGCCGACGCCGTCGTCCGCGTCCCCATCCACGGCAAGGCCGAGAGCCTGAACCTCGCCACCGCGGCCGCCGTATGCCTCTACGCGTCGGCCCGCGCCCAGCGCGCCCGCGGAGGATGCCGCTCCCTCACCTCCAGCTAGTAGGGTGACCAGCTCGGGGGCCCGCTGCACCGTCGGGAAGGTGGGGTAAGGGATGAGTGTCGGCACGAGCGGGGCGGTACCGGGCGCGCGCCGGGCAGCCGCGCCACCTGCCGCTGCCGCCGCCGGCCCGGCCGTCGACCCCGACGAGCTGCCCGACGGCCTGGTGATCGCCGACGAGCACGGCCGCGTCACCTGCTTCAACACCGCCGCCGCCCGCATCACCGCCGTCCCCGCCGGCCAGGCCCTCGGACAGCACCTGGACAAGGCCCTGCCCCTGGAGGACCTGGAGGGCCGCCGCTGGTGGCAGCTCACCGATCCCTACGGCGGCCTGGCCATCCGCGTGGCCCAGCCCGAACGCAACCTGCTGCTGCCCGGCGGCCGGGAGGTCCTGGTGTCGGCCAGGTACGTCCGCGACCGGCCCGCCGGACCCGTCCGCCGCGTGATCGTCTGCCTGCGCGACACCGAGGCCCGCCGCCGCACCGAACGCAGCCACGCCGAGCTGATCGCCACCGTCGCCCACGAACTGCGCTCGCCGCTGACCTCCGTCAAGGGCTTCACCGCGACCCTGCTCGCCAAGTGGGAGCGGTTCACCGACGACCAGAAACGGCTGATGCTGGAGACCGTCGACGCCGATGCCGACCGCGTCACCCGGCTCATCGCCGAACTGCTCGACATCTCCCGCATCGACTCCGGCCGCCTGGAGGTGCGCCGCCAGCTCGTCGACATAGGGGCCGCGGTCGGCCGGCACGTCCAGGCCTACGTCGCCGCCGGCCAGCCCGCCGACCGGTTCCTCGTCCGCCTGGAACAACCGCTGCCCGACCTGTGGGCCGACCCCGACAAGATCGACCAGGTGCTGAGCAACCTCATCGAAAATGCGGTGCGGCACGGCGAGGGAACGGTCACCATTGACGTCACGCCCGCGGCGTCCCCCCGGGAGGGGGAGGACGCCGGGACGTCGGTCACGGTGAGCGACGAGGGGCCCGGCATCCCGGAGGAGTCCATGAACCGCGTCTTCACCCGCTTCTGGCGGGGCAGCAAGCGCGGCGGCACCGGCCTCGGGCTCTACATCGTCAAGGGCATCGTCGAGGCCCACGGAGGCACCATCACGGTGGGCCGCGCCGTCGGCGGCGGCGCGCGGTTCCGATTTACCCTGCCCGTGGGCACCCCGGCGCACCTCCTCTGAGGAGGGACCGAGGCCCCACGGGCGCATCCGCTTTCCCCCGCCCCGTTAGACTCGGCCATTGGCACCTTTGTGTCCCACCACTGGAGACGGAATGTCCACGAGTCGGTGACGGGGACCGTCAGCCAGCCGATCGGAAACACGGGAAGAGATGTCCGCACCCAATAAGTCGTACGACCCTGTCGAGGTCGAGACGTTGAAACCGGAAGAGATCGAGCGCATGCGGGACGAGGCGCTCGCCGCCTTCGCCGCCGCGGACTCCCTCGACGCGCTCCACGAGGCCAAGGTCGCCCACACCGGCCCGGCCTCCCCGCTGGCGCTCGCCAACCGCGAGATCGGCGCCCTGCCCCCGCACGCCAAGGCGGACGCCGGCAAGCGCGTCGGCATGGCCCGCGGCGCCGTGAACAAGGCCCTCGCCGCCCGCCAGGCCGAGCTGGAGGCCGAGCGTGACGCCCGCGTCCTGGTCGAGGAGGCCGTGGACGTCACGCTGCCCCACGACCGCGTACCGGCGGGCGCCCGGCACCCGCTGACCACGCTCTCGGAGCGCATCGAGGACATCTTCGTGGCCATGGGCTACGAGGTCGCCGAGGGCCCCGAGGTCGAGGCCGAGTGGTTCAACTTCGACGCCCTGAACATCGGCCCGGACCACCCGGCGCGCAGCGAGCACGACACGTTCTTCGTGCGGGGCGGCGACGGCGGCGCCGACTCCGGCCTCGTGCTGCGCACCCACACCTCGCCCGTGCAGATCCGCTCCCTGCTGGAGCGCGAGCTGCCGGTCTACGTGATCTGCCCCGGCCGGGTCTACCGCACCGACGAGCTGGACGCCACGCACACCCCGGTCTTCCACCAGGTGGAGCTGCTGGCGGTGGACGAGGGCCTGACCATGGCCGACCTCAAGGGCACCCTGGACCACATGGTGCAGTCGCTGTTCGGCGAGGGGATGAAGACCCGGCTGCGGCCGAACTTCTTCCCGTTCACCGAGCCCAGCGCCGAGATGGACATGGTCTGCTACGTGTGCCGCGGCGAGTCCGTCGGCAACCCCGACCGCCCCTGCCGCACCTGCTCCAGCGAGGGCTGGATCGAGCTGGGCGGCTGCGGCATGGTCAACCCGCGGGTGCTCACCGCCTGCGGCGTCGACCCGGAGAAGTACAGCGGCTTCGCCTTCGGGTTCGGCATCGAGCGGATGCTGATGTTCCGCCACAACGTCGAAGACATGCGAGACATGGTCGAGGGTGACGTCCGGTTCACCCGGCCGTTCGGGATGGAGATCTGATGCGGGTCCCGCTTTCTTGGCTGCGGGAGTACGTCGACCTGCCGGCGACGGAAACCGGCCGCGACGTCCAGGAGAAGCTGGTCTCGGCCGGCCTCGAGGTCGAGACCGTCGAACAGCTCGGCGCCGACCTCAAGGGCCCGCTCGTCGTCGGCCAGGTGCTGACCATCGAGGAGCTGGAGGGCTTCAAGAAGCCGATCCGGTTCTGCACCGTCGACGTCGGCCGGGCCAACGGCACCGGCGAGCCGCAGGAGATCGTCTGCGGCGCCCGCAACTTCGCCGTCGGCGACAAGGTCGTCGTGGTGCTGCCCGGGGCGACGCTGCCCGGCGGCTTCTCCATCAGCGCCCGCAAGACCTACGGCAAGACCTCGCACGGCATGATCTGCTCCGCCGACGAGCTGGGCATGGGCGACGACGGCACGCACGGCATCATCGTGCTGCCGCCCGAGCACGAGGTCGGCACCGACGCCGTCGAGCTGCTCCAGCTCGTCGACGAGGTCCTGGACATCGCGGTCACCCCCGACCGCGGCTACTGCCTGTCGATCCGCGGCGTCGCCCGCGAGGCCGCCATCGCCTACGGCCGTCCGCTGCTCGACCCGGCCCTGCTGGACGTGCCGGCGCCGAACGCCTTCGGCCACCCGGTGAAGATCACCGACCCGTTCGGCTGCGACCGCTTCACCGCCCGTACGGTGACCGGCCTCGACCCCGAGGCGCGCTCCCCGATCTGGCTCAGGCGCCGCCTGCAGAAGGCCGGCATGCGCCCGATCTCGCTCGCCGTCGACATCACCAACTACGTGATGCTGGAGCTGGGCCAGCCGCTGCACGCCTACGACCGCTCCCGCGTCCAGGGCGCCATCGGGGTGCGCCGGGCCGAGCGCGGCGAGCAGCTGACCACCCTCGACGGCGTCACCCGCACGCTGTCCGCCGAGGACCTGGTCATCACCGACGACCGCGGCCCGATCGGCCTCGCGGGCGTCATGGGCGGCGCCAACACCGAGATCGACGACACCGAGGGCACCACCACCGAGGTCGTCGTCGAGGCCGCCCACTTCGACCCGGTCGCCGTCGCGCGCACCGCCCGCCGGCACAAGCTGACCTCCGAGGCGTCCCGCCGCTTCGAGCGGGGCGTCGACCCGCAGGCCGCCTCCGCCGCCGCGCAGCGCACCGTCGACCTGCTGGTCCTGCTCGCCGGCGGTACCGCCGAGGCGGGCGTCACCGAGATCACCGCACCGGCCGCGCCGCGCACCATCGCCATCCCGGCCGACCACCCCGACAAGGTCGCGGGCGTCACCTACGGCCGCGAGACCGTCGTACGGCGGCTCCAGCAGGTGGGCTGCGACGTGTACGGCCAGGACGAGCTGATCGTCACCGTGCCGTCCTGGCGGCCCGACCTGACCGACCCGAACGACCTGGCCGAAGAGGTCATCCGCCTGGAGGGCTACGAGAACCTGCCCTCCACGCTGCCCCGGCCGCTGCCCGGCCGCGGCCTGACCGCCCGCCAGCGGCTGCACCGCCGCGTCGGCCGCGCGCTGGCCGGCGCCGGCTACGTCGAGGCGCCGAACTACCCGTTCATCGGCGAGGCCGTCCTCGACCAGCTCGGCCTGGACGCCGACGACCCGCGCCGCACCGTGGTCACCCTCGTCAACCCGCTCTCCGACGAGGAGCCCGCGCTCCGTACGACGCTGCTGCCGGGCCTGCTCGGCGCGCTGCGCCGCAACGACGGACGCGGCAGCCACGACCTGGCGCTGTTCGAGACCGGCCTGGTCTTCCGGCCCACCGGCCAGGAGAGGGCCGCGGTCCGGCTGCCCGCCGACCGCCGGCCCGCCGCCGACCAGCTCGCCGCGCTCGACGCCGCGCTGCCGCGCCAGCCCCGCCGGGCCGCCGTGGTGCTCGCCGGCGCCCGCGAGCAGGCCGGCTGGTGGGGCAAGGGCCGTCCGTCCGACTGGGCGGACGCGATCGAGGCGGCGCGGACCGTGGCGCGCGAGGCCGGTGTGGAGCTGAGCATCCGTGCCGACCGGCACGCCCCCTGGCACCCCGGCCGGTGCGCCGCGCTGTACGCCGAGGTGGACGGCGCCGAGACCCTCGTCGGCCACGCCGGCGAGCTGCACCCGCGTGTGGTCAAGGCGATGCACCTGCCGGAGCGCACCTGCGCCATGGAGATCGACCTCGACCTGCTCCAGCGGGCTGGGGACGGCGTCGCCCGGGCGCCGCGGATCTCCGCGTTCCCGGTCGCCACGCAGGACGTCGCCCTGGTCGTCGACAAGCCGGTCCCGGCCGTCGAGGTCGAGGCCGCGCTGCGCGAGGGCGCCGGTGAACTCCTGGAGTCCCTGCGGCTGTTCGACGTCTACGAGAACGCCGAGCAGCTCGGTGACGGGCGCAAGTCGCTGGCGTACGCGCTGCGGTTCCGCGCCCCCGACCGCACGCTGACGGTGGACGAGGCGTCCGCCGCCCGCGACGCGGCGGTGGCGCTGGCCGCCGAGCGGACCGGGGCGGAGCTGCGCAGCTAGCTCCGCCGCGTCCCCGGGAAGGGGCGGGGGGACCGCAGGCCGGTCGCCGGGTGCGGGTCGTCCTTCGGCCGGCCGCGCCCGCGCGGCCAAGCCGCTGTCGACAGCGCCCCGCGCCCCTTTCGGGGGCGCTTCGCGGCCCCCTCACTCGTTCGGGTGGCAGAGGCCGGGGTTCCGGTTCCCTGCCGCGGACGCGATCGACAGAATCGGACCGGCCCTTCGGGGCCGGTCCGCGCTGTCAGCGCCTCTTGGGGGGCCATGGTCATGATCCGCATCAGGGCTGGGGCTCCCCGCGGAGTGCGGCCGGGCGCCGTGTTCCTGGCCGTGAGCACCTGCACCGGCCTCTTCCTGCACGCCCGCCGGGCCATGCTGCGCGAGCTGCGGCAGGCCCGCGCGGTCGCGGGCGCCGCGCAGAGCGTGCTGCTGCGGCCCCTGCCGCCCCGCGTCGCCGACCTGGACGTGGCGGCGGCCCAGCTCTCCGCGGACCCGGGCGCGGCCGTCGGCGGTGACCTGTACGAGGTGATCCCCACCGAGCACGGCGTACGGATCGTCATGGGGGATGTGCGCGGCCACGGTCTCGCCGCCCTCGGCACCGCCGCCACCGTCCTCGGCAGCTTCCGCGAGGCCGCCCACGACGAGGTGGACCTCGCGGGCGTGCTGCGCCGCCTGGACCGGGCCCTGGCCCGCCACCAGCGCGCCCGGGACGATGCGCGGGAAGCGGCGGCCGCCGAGGACTTCGTCACCGTCCTCCTGGCGGAGATCGCCGCCGACGGCACCCTGCTCGCCCTCAACTGCGGGCACCCGTGGCCGTACCGGCTGGGCGGCGGGACGGCCACCCCCGTGTCCCGCCGCGAACCGCTGCCGCCGCTGGGCCTGTTCCCCCTGCCGTCCCGCCTGCCCGTCGCGGAACTCGGCCGCCTGCTGCCCGCCGAGACACTGCTGCTGCACACGGACGGAGTGGAGGACGCACGGGACGCCCGGGGCCGGTTCTTCCCGCTGCGGACCGTCCTCGCGCAGACCGCCCGCGCCGGTCCCCTCTCCGCGCAGTCGGTGCTCCGGGCCGTCTTCACCCGCCTCCTGGGCCACACCGGCCACCGCCGCGCCGACGACGCCGCCGTCCTCGTCGTCCAGCGCCGCCCGTAGGGCCTCGCGCCCGTCCCGGCACCTGGTCGCCGCCCGCCCCGCCACGGAGTGTCGGGCAGACGGCGGAGCGGGCGGCGCGGTGGCGGGCCGCCGCACGGTGCGAGGGGGAGCGGGCGGCCCGGCCGGCCTCTTGACGAGGCACCTCAGTCAACCGGCAGCCCCCGCCACGCGACAGTGCGCGCACCGCGCGGATGCGGGCACTCGGTTCACACCCCGTGTGAACCGCCCCGCACTACGCTGTCCGCACCCAGCCACCCGGGGGGTTCGACATGCAGCCCAACACTCTGCTCGACGCGATCCTGGACGAGGCGGGCATCTCGCACGCCGGTCTGGCCGCGCACGTCAACCAGGCGGGCCGGGCGCGCGGCCTCGCGCTCCGCTACGAACACACGGCCGTGGCCCGCTGGCTGAAGGGCCAGCGGCCACGCGGCCAGGTGCCCGACCTGATCTGCGAGGTGCTGGCCGCCCGCCTGCACCGGCCCGTCACCCTCGATGACATCGGCCTGGGCGTCCCCGGCGGGCCGTCCGTCCCGCACGGCACCTCCCTGTCCGGTTTCGTCGAACGGGCCACCGCCCTGTGGCGCTCCGACGAGCAGCAGCGCCCGCACGTCCTGGGCGCCCCCGCCGTGACCGGCACCCCGGCCGTGATGCCGGTGTGGGAATGGGAGAACCCGCCCGAGGACGTGGACGTCTCGCGGGGCGGCCGGCACCGGGTCACCCCGGCCGACATCGAGATGCTGCGCGCGGCCCGCACGCACTACGAGCAGATGTACCGCAAGGCCGGCGGGGTGGCGACGCGCAGCCGCATCGTGGGCTTCCTCGACGCGGAGGCGGCGCCGCTGCTGCGCGGCGGCTACACCGACGCCACCGGCCGCCAACTGCACCGGGCCACCGGCGGGTTGGTGGCGGTCGCCGGGATCTGCGCGTACGACTCCGACGCGCACGGCCTCGCCCAGCGCTACTTCCACCAGGCGCTGCGGCTCGCCAAGGCCAGCGGGGACCGGGGGCTGGGGGCCTACGTGATAGCGCTGCTGGTCAACCAGGCGCTGTTCATGCGGGAGTACCGGCAGGCCGTCGCCTTCGCCGAGGCGGCGCTGCGCACCGCCGGCCGGCACATCACGCCCGCGCTCGCCTCCGACCTGTTCGCGATGCAGGCCAAGGCGTACGCCCATCTCGGCGACGGCACGAACGCGCTGTCCTGCATCCGGCGAGCCGAGCAGGCCGCCGAACGCATCCGGCGCGGACACGAGCCCGACGAGACCGGATACGTCCAGCCGGGCCTGGTCAACGTCCAGGTGGCGGAGGCGCTGCTCAGTCTCGGCGAGCTGGCCGCGGCCGAGGAGCACGCGACCGAGGCGGTGGACAACCCCGCGCACGACCGCGGCCGGGTGCACCGCCTGGCCATGCTCAGCACCATCGAGCTGCGCCGGGGCAACGTGGAGCAGGCGGTGGCCACGGCGGTCAGGATGACCGAGCAGGCCCGGGGGATGGAGTCCCAGCGGCTGCGGGACCGGCTGCGGGCGGTGCGCGAACACCTCGTGCGCAGCGGCTGCGCGGGCACGGCCGAGGCGGCCGAACTCATCGACGGGGCCCTGCGCGTACCGCTGTTCACGACCCGCTGACCCGCGCACCCGCCCCGGCGGCCCGTGCCCCCGGGCCGGCCCACGGCCCTCCCCGTCAGTCCCCCACGGCCCTCCCCGTCCGTCCCCACCGGCCCTCCCCGTCCGCCCCCGCGGGCCGCCCTGCGCCCGCCGCTGCGCCGTGCGCCGCACGCCGTGCGCCTGCCTCCGGGGTCGCTGAGGCTGCGATATTGCCACTGACCCGACGGAAGGTGGCAGAACCGTGCAGTGGACGAAACAGAACGAACAAACTGTGTACGCAAACCGCTGGTTCACCGTCAACCTCGCGGATGTGGCGCTGCCCGACGGCCGGCACCTCGACCACTTCCTGATACGGCTGCGGCCCGTCGCCGTGGCCACGGTGGTGAACGACGCCCAGGAGGTCCTCCTCCTGTGGCGCCACCGCTTCATCACCGACAGCTGGGGCTGGGAGCTGGCGGCAGGCGTCGTCGAGGACGGCGAGGACATCGCACACGCGGCGGCCCGCGAGCTGGAGGAGGAGACCGGCTGGCGGCCGGGACGGCTGCACCACCTGATGAGCGTGGAGCCGTCCAACGGCCTCACCGACGCCCGGCACCACATCTACTGGTCGGACGAGGGCGAGTACGTCGGACACCCCGTGGACGACTTCGAGTCGGACCGCCGGGAATGGGTCCCGCTCAAAGTCGTCCCCGACCTGGTCGCCCGCGGGGAGGTCCCGGCCGCCAACATGGCGGCGGCGTTACTGCTCCTGCACCACCTCCGGCTCGGGCAGGACACCCGGCCCGGTGGCCGGGGGGACCAGGTCCTGTCGTCGCGGGGCAGGCGGGAACGTGACGACGGGAGCTAACGGCCCAGTGCCTGCCACAGGGCCACGACCAGGGCGCCCACGGCCGCCAGTGCGGAGACCGTGGGCAGCGGCCAGCGGGAGTGCTCGACGGTGACGAGCCGCGCGCTCAGCTCGTCGAGCTCCTTCGCGGTCTCCTCGGTGCGATGGTTCAGCAGGGCCAGGCCACCCTCCACGCGGGCATATGCCACGTCCAGACGGCGCCGTAACTCTGCGAGGTCTCCGGGAACGGCCGGATGCTCGGGATCGACGGTCACGGACCCGCTCCTTTCTGTAGTCGTCTCACGTCCCTTGCATGTGCATGAGGAGTCAACTCGCCTGGTGGGCGTGGGGGGAGAGTGTGTGAACGGCATATGCGAGTCCGGTGCGCACACGGCGTGTGAACGCCGCGGGCCCGGCACCTTCCCGGTGCCGGGCCCGCGGGGCGTCGCGCTGCGTGGTCAGCCGTAGGTGTAGAAGCCCGAGCCGCTCTTGCGGCCCAGCCGGCCGGCGTCGACCATGCGCTGGAGCAGCGGGGGTGCGGCGTACAGCGGCTCCTTGTACTCCTCGTACATCGAGTACGCGACCGAGGCGACCGTGTCCAGGCCGATCAGGTCGGACAGCTTCAGCGGGCCCATCGGGTGGGCGCAGCCCAGCTCCATGCCGTTGTCGATGTCCTCGCGGCTGGCGATGCCCGACTCGAACATCCGGATCGCGGAGAGCAGGTAGGGGATCAGCAGCGCGTTGACGACGAAGCCCGAACGGTCCTGGGCGCGGATCGCGTGCTTGCCGAGCACCTTCTCGGTGAACAGCTGGGCCCGGCTCAGGGTGCCCTCGGACGTGGTGAGCGCCGGGATCAGCTCGACCAGCTGCTGCACCGGGGCCGGGTTGAAGAAGTGGATGCCGATGACCTGGTCGGGGCGCGCGGTGGCGACGGCCAGCTTCACCAGCGGGATCGAGGAGGTGTTGGACGCCAGGATCGCGTCCGACCGGGTCACCACCTGGTCGAGAACCTGGAAGATCTCGGTCTTGACCTGCTCGTTCTCCACCACGGCCTCGATCACCAGGTCGCGGTCGGCGAACTCGCCGAGGTCGGTGGTGAAGGTGAGCCGCGCCTGCGTCGCGTCCCGCTCCTCCTCGGTGATCTTGCCGCGCTCGGCCGCCTTGGCCAGGGAGTTGAACAGCCGGGTGCGGCCGATCTCCAGGGCTTCGCCGGTGGTCTCGGCGACCTTCACGTCCAGTCCGGCCCGGGCGCACACCTCGGCGATGCCCGCACCCATCTGGCCGCAGCCCACGACTCCGACGCGTTCGATGTCGGTCACATCGTCCCTTTCGCTGCTGATCTTCGGCTGTGGCAGGCGGCCCATGTGTGCGGTGCCTGCTCCGATCGAGCACGTTACCCCCGTCGTGACGCCGATCGACGGGCCGGGTCGTGCATGCTGGCCCGGTGCACGATCCGTGACGGCGCGGATCCACGGCGTACTGGGGGTGCCCGGATGGGCCGAGTGACACGACGGGCGTTCACGGTGGCCGCCCTGTCGACCGTGGCGGTGACGCCGGGCGCGACGGCGGCGCCCCAGCCTCCCGGCGCGTCGGCCGGGGCCCGTGGCGGGCGCACCACCACCGAGATGCGCGGGATGTGGCTGGCGACGGTGGCCAACCGCGACTGGCCCTCGCGCACCGGCCTGAGCGTGGCCCGCCAGCGCGGCGAACTGACCGCGCTGCTGGACGCGGCGGTGCGCCGCCGCCTCAACACGGTCGTCTTCCAGGTGCGTCCCACCGCCGACGCGCTGTGGCCCTCGCCGTACGAGCCGTGGTCGCAGTTCCTCACCGGCACCCAGGGCAAGGACCCCGGCTGGGACCCGCTGGGCACGGCGGTCGAGGAGGCGCACGCCCGGGGCCTGCGCCTGCACGCGTGGTTCAACCCCTACCGGGTCGCGCTGCACGACGACCCGTCCCGGCTCGCCGCCTCCCACCCGGCGCGCCGGCACCCCGGCTGGGTGGTGGCGTACGGCGGCGCCCTCTACTACAACCCGGGACTGCCCGAGGTCCGGGCCTTCGTGCAGGAGGCGATGCTCGACGCGGTGCGCAGGTACCCCGTCGACGGCGTGCACTTCGACGACTACTTCTACCCGTACCCGGTGGCCGGCCGGACCTTCGACGACGGTGCGGCCTACGCCCGCCACGGTTCCGGCTTCGCCGACCGGGCCGCCTGGCGGCGGGACAACGTCGACCGGCTGGTCCGGGAGACGGCCGCGGGCATCGCCCGGATCCGGCCCGGCACGCAGTTCGGGATCAGCCCGTTCGGCGTGTGGCGCAACGCCTCGGCCGACTCGCGCGGCTCCGACACGAAGGCGGGCGCCCAGTCCTACGACGACCTGTACGCGGACACCCGCACCTGGGTCCGCAAGGGCTGGATCGACTACATCGTCCCGCAGCTGTACTGGAACATCGGCCTGAGCGCCGCCGACTACGCCAAGCTCGTGCCCTGGTGGGCGGAGGTGGCGCGGGGCAGCCGCACCCGCCTCTACCTGGGCGAGGCGCTGTACAAGGCCGGTGACGCGAGCGGGGGCAAGGCCTGGCGGGACCCGGACGAGCTGTCCCGGCACCTCACGCTGGCGAAGAAGTACCCGCAGGTGCGCGGGCACGTCTTCTTCGCGGCCAAGGAGGTCGCCGCGGACCCGGCGGGCGCGATGGCACGGGTGGTCGCCGACCACTACCGGCAGCCGGCGAGACCCCCGCGCTGAGTCCGGACCCGGGCCCGGGTCGCCTAGTGCCGCAACAGGCAACGTTCGCCCCGTCGCGACGCCCGGCACGCACTCTCGCCGCACCGGCCGAAAGCCCGAGTACGTCCAGTACGAGGACTTCCGGCCGGCACACCGAGAGCACGCACCGGACGCCGCTCCTTGACGGGTAAACGTTGCCTGCCGCGGCACTAGTACTGTTGCTGTTCCTTCTCGTGACGGCGGACCTGGCAGTCGGGGCCGGGTGACATCACGGCCTCGTGCCCGTCCGCGAAGCGGACGCGGTAGGGCGGACTGCCCTCCGAGCCCATCACTTCGACGACTTCGCTGACCTGGTCGTGCTGGCCGACCACCCGGCCGTGCTGCACGAGCTGGTCGCCTTTGGCTGCGCGCATCTGCGGGCCTCCTCACCATGCGGGGGAGCAGCGGTCCTCGGTTCCCGAGTCTACGGCGCGGAGCGCGGCCGGAACCGGTCCGCGGCCGGAAACCGGGTGTGCGGTCGGCGCCGGATGTGGCCCGGTCAGCCGCGCGCCCGCTGGGTGACGGCGATGCAGACGAGCACGGCGGCGGCCGTCAGCGGGGCGGCCGGCGTCAGATGCTCGCCGAGCAGCAGCACCGACCACACCAGTGTGAGCAGCGGCTGGGCCGGCTGCAACTGGCTGGCCTTGGGGATGCCGACGGCCGCCATGCCCCGGTACCAGAGGACCAGCCCGAGGAACTGCGAGCCCGCCGCGACCCACAGCAGGCCGGCCACGCTGTGCACGCCCAGGTGCACCGGCTCGAACGACAGTGCGGCCGCGGCGGCCGGCGCGGTGACCGGCAGGCACAGCACCAGGGCCCAGCCGATGACGTGCCGGCCCGGCATGATCCGGGCCAGCCGGCCGCCCTCGGTGTAGCCCGCCGCGCACACCGGCAGCGCGCCGAGGAGACAGCCGTCGGCGGTGGTCAGCGCGCCACCGCTCTGCACCCCTCGCTCCAGCCCGAGCGGGCGATGGCCGCCGCGCTCTCCCGCGCGGGCCGCCGCCCCGGGGCCTGGGGCAGACCTCCGCTGGACGGACTCGTGGAACTGCGCGAGTGGTTCGCGCGGAGCATCGGCGGCCCCGGCGGCACGGTGGCCGCCCGCCGAGGTCCTGATCACGGCGGGCGGCCAGTCCGCGCCCACCACCGCGCTGCGCGCGGGGGGACGCGCTCACTCCGGGCCGCCCGTACTTCAGCGCCGAGCCCCCGGCCGCCCACGTCCGGCTGAGCTTCGCCGCGGTCGGCCGCACCGCCGAGATCGCCGAGGGCGTACGCCGTCTGCGCACGGCCTGCACCGAGGTGCTTGCCTGACGGCCGGCCGCGGGCGGTGTCCGGGAACCCGCTCGACGGGGTCCGCCCGGGCCTGTCAGCCTCCCGGCACGACTGCCACCCCGCGCCTGGCCGACGGCTACGAGATCTCCACCGACCCCGCCCGCATCGACGCCGCAGGCGTGCACGAGCGGCTCTGCACGGAGACGTACTGGGCGCGGGGCCGCGCCCGGGAGAAGCAGGCCGGGCCATCGACGGCTCGCTGAACTCCGGTGTGTTCGACACCGCCCGCGCTACCAGGTCGCGTACGCCCGTGTGATCACCGACCTGACGACCTTCGCCTGGCGGTGCGACGTGCAGGTCGATCCGGCCGTGCGGCAAGGGCATCGGTACCGCTCTCGTCGGCGCCGTCCGCGAGCACCTGCGCCCGCACGGGCTGCGGCGGATCGTGCCGGCCAGCGACGACGCGCACGGCGGCTACGAGAAGCTGGGCTGCCGGCCGCTGGAGCGGCCCGGCCGGTGGATCGCGCTCGTCTTCGAGCGAGCCTCGCCGCGGCCCGCGCGAAGGCGGGGCCCGAGGAGAGGCCGGGGGGTCCGCGCGAAGGCGGGCCGCGCGGGCGGCCGGGTGGGTTCAGCCCTCGCGCGTGTAGTCGGTGGTGAGGACCAGGTCCTTGGCCGGGCCGCCCACGCGCCACACCGTCCGCCAGTGGTCCGCGTCCCGCACGGTGAACTCGCCGCGGTACAGGTCGGCCGAGCAGGGGTGGTCGGCGATGTGCCGGCCCGAGGTCAGGTCCAGGTCGTGGAAGGGCCGCCCGTCGGCGAAGCGCACGTCAGCCCCGCCCGGGCGGGTGCCGGGCAGGAAGCGCAGGGTGCGCTCCGCGGGCCGGGCCACGCCCCGCCAGACGAACGTGCCCGACTCGTGGTGCAGCAGCCCCCCGCCGTCCAGCGGACCGAAGTCGGTCACGCCGGTGAAGGAGCCCTCACCGCCGCCGGCCAGGTCCCGCACCGACCGCTCGACCCGCCACCGCCCGGCCAGGTAGGCCAGCGCGTCCGGCACCGGCCAGTACTCGCCCATCGTCTTCCGCCTCCGCTCGCGTTCGCCGTTCGCCGTTCCCGGCCCGGGCCGCTGCCCACCCATGGACGTGCCCCCGCTGCCTGCCCCGCCCATCTTGCCCTTCGGCGCACCGAGCACTCTTCGACGGGCCCTCAGGCCGGCGCGGACCCCTGTCCGAGCGGCAGCAGCCCACGCTCGGTGAAGACCTTCTTGGCGACGAAGGTGGCGTTGAGGGCCTTGGGAAAACCGCAGTAGCCGGCCGCGTGCAGCATCGCCTCGACGATCTGCTCCGGCGTGAGACCGACGTTGAGGGCCGCGTTCACGTGCACCTCCAGCTGGGGCTCGCAGCCGCCGAGCGCGGTCAGCATCCCGAGGGTCACCAACTGGCGGTCGCGCGGCGCTAGTTCCGGCCGGGCGTAGATCTCGCCGAAGCCCCAGGAGACGATCTGGTGCCCCAGTTCGGGGCTGATGTCGGCCAGCGAGTCGACGACCCGCTGCCCCGCCTCGCCGTCCACGCTCCGCAGTACCTCGAGGCCGCGCTCGAAGCGCTCTTCACGGGTGGTGCTCTCGCTCATCTCGCATCGTCCGTCCCCGCCTGCCGCTCGTGCAGCAGCCGTTCGTAGTGATCGATCTTGTCGTCCAGCGCGCCCGCGCTGCGGCGCAGCGCCCGCATGCGCGCGGCCAGTTCGGCCCGGTGCTCACGCAGCAGCGCCAGCCGGTCGGCGACCGTCGCGTCGCCCCCGGCCCGCAGGCGGGCGAAGCGCTGCATGCCGGCGATCGACATGCCCGTCTCGCGCAGCCGCAGCAGGAACTCCAGCCAGGCCAGGTCGGCCGCCTCGTACCGCCGCTGGTTGCCGGTGCTGCGGCCGACCCGTTCGATCAGGCCGGCCCGCTCGTAGTAGCGCAGGGTGTCGTGGGAGAGGCCGGTGCGCTCGGCGACCTGGGCGATGGTCAGAGTCGTTGCCCGGACCCCGGGGAGGGGCTGTCCGCTGGTCATGGGAAGACCGTAGAACCTGGAGCGCGCTCCAGGTCAAGCTCCGGTGCCGGGCACCTCGCGGCGGGGCGGTCGCGAGCCCTCCCGAGCACCACCGGTCACCGCCCCCGAACCCGACGGCAATTCAATTAACCCCTGGATCATTTACGCGACGGTTCGAGTTTCCCTGACGGAAACAGGGTGCCGGAGAATACTGCTGCGCATTCGAATTCACGGCCCCCGCCCCGGGCGACGGCACAGCCATCGGGAAGCCCGCCGTCCAGGCCCGTAGACCGACAACGCGCGGGGAGTGACCTCCCCTCCCCGACGAGACGACGTACGTCCCGAATTTCCCTGGGAGCCTGCCGAGAATGGATCGTCCAAGCCTGCCGAGGGCCGTTCTCAAAGCCGTGCGGCGACGAGCGGACGGGGGCGGCGGCGCGCCGGAGGACGGCTCGCCCCGCATATCCTGGTGGCGGCGGCCGGGGCAGTCCGCCGCCCTGCTGGCCGCGCTGCTCACCGCCACCGCCTTCTGCGCCGCCGACGCCGTCGCCGGCAGCTACCCCTTCGGTCCCCGCACCCGCAGCGTCAACGACCTGGGCAACCAGTACGTGCCCTTCCACGCCCACCTGTGGGACCTGCTGCACGGACGCGCCGACGGCGGCCTGCTGGTCAACTGGCAGTCCGGGTACGGCTCCAGCTTCCTGCCCGACCTCGGGACCTACCTCAGCAGCCCCTTCGCCCTGCTGGTCGCGCTCTTCCCGCGGGACGAGATCGACCTCGTGGTCTACGTCGTCACCGCGCTGAAGACCATGTCGGCCGGCGCCGCCATGGCCTGGCTGCTGCTCCGCCTGCGCCCGGGCCGCTGGTGGGCGGCGGGGCTGCTGGGCGCCGCCTACGCCCTGTGCGGGTGGTCCCTGGCGGACGCCTCCTACAACCCGATGTGGCTGGACGGCCTCGTCGCGCTGCCCCTGCTCTGCCTGGTCGGCGAATGGGCCCTGAGCGGGCGGCGCCGGCTGCTCGGCGTCGTGATCGTGGCGCTCGCCTGGATCGCCAACTTCTACACCGCCTACATGGCCACCCTCGGCGCCGGCCTGGTGCTGCTGCTGCGGCTGTGGCTCGGCCGCCTGCCGCGGCGGCGCGCGCTGAGGGCCGCGGGCCGGGCCGCGGCCACCGTCGCCCTCGGCGTGGGCCTGTCGGCGCCGCTGGTGACGGTGATCTACCGCGGCACGCAGCACGCCTACCCGGGCCGGGTCACGCACTTCTCGCCGGTGCCCGCCGAGGACGTCCTGGCCCGCCTGCTGCCCACGACGTACGGCTTCGGCAGCCCGGCCCTCTTCGTGGGCACCACGGCCCTGCTGCTCGCCCTCGCCCTGCCCTTCCACAGCGCGGCCCCCAAGCGGGTGCGCGCCGGATGGCCCCTGCTGGTGGCCGCCGTGGCGCTGTCCCTGCAGTGGACGCCGACCCACCTGGCCTGGCACGCCTTCGCCACCCCGAACGGCAGCCCCTACCGCCAGGCCTTCGTCCTGTGCGCCCTGCTGGTGATCGCGGCCTGGCACACCCTCTCGTACGGCACCCCGGGCCCGCGCGCGCTGGGGGCGGCTGCCACGCTGCTCGCCCTGATCGCCGCCGTCGCGAGCGGCAGCGGCCTGGTCCGCTCCTTCGCCTGGCCGGTACTGCTCCTGGCCGCGACGGGGGCCCTCGCGGGACTGCTGCTCCTCGGCCGCGCGGAGCGGGGGGCGTCCGCCGCCGGCGCGGGCTCGGCCACCGAGGACGCACGGGGGTTCGCCGACGGCGGGGGATCCGCCACCGGGCGCGCACCCGTGTCCGCCGACGGCGGCGGCTCGGCCACCGGGGGAGCGCCCGGCGACGGCCCGCGCCTGCCCTCCGACGGCCCGCACCCGCCCGGCACGGCCGCGGGGCCGTCCACCGTCCCGCGTCCGCCCGCCGTCCGCCGGCCCCGCCCCGGCGGTGCGCCCTCGCCCGCCGGTCGCAGGCAGCGGCGCCGTACCGCCCTCGCGGGACTCGCCGTGGTGCTGCTCACCGCGGTGCAGTTGGGGGAGGCCACCGCCACCTCCGCCGTGGCGACCCGGCTGCGGCTGGCCCACCTGGACGACTACGCGCCCTGGGGGGCGCGGCAGCAGCGGCAGGCGGACGCGATCGCGCGGGTCGAGGACTGGCCCCGCTACCGCACCGACCCGGGCCGGGAGCAGACCGTGGGCAACGACCCGATGATGGTCGGCGGCCAGGGGGCGCAGTACTACAGCAGCCTCAC
Organism: Streptomyces sp. NPDC056160; assembly: GCF_042268205.1. Taxonomy (NCBI): domain Bacteria; kingdom Bacillati; phylum Actinomycetota; class Actinomycetes; order Kitasatosporales; family Streptomycetaceae; genus Streptomyces; species Streptomyces sp. NPDC056160. Next base: position 74,000 of record NZ_JBHJUW010000003.1, on the reverse strand, counting down.
CGCCGACGTCCTCAGCCGCATGCTCACCGCCCTGGGCGACGGCTGGACCTCCCGCGGGCGCAATCTGCAGAGCCTGGACAACGCCGTCACGGACGCCGTCTTCTCCGTGGGCGCCCGCGTGCACTCACCGCCGGACCCGCACCAGGACTGGTACGCGCGCGACCCCAGCCCCCCGTCCGTGTCCCGCCAGGAGGTCCCCCCGCTGGTGACCGTACGCCCGGCCGGCGCCGCCGGGCCCGCGCGCGCGGGTGTCGCCGCCTTCGGCCCCTCGCCGTACCGCAACCAGGAGCTGGTCCTCGGCGCCCGCGTCTACACCGTGCCGCGCCTCACCCTGCGCACGGGGGCCGGGGAGCAGCCGGACCGCAGCGCCGACGCGGCCCGTCCCGGCCTGCGGTTCGGCGCCGCCCGCCGCGCCGCGGGGGCGCTCCCGGCACCGAAGCCGTCGATCACCGCCCGCTGCCCGGCCGGCAGCGAGGTCTACCTGTGGGCGCCGCACTTCTACGGCACCGCCCGGCTCACCGCCGCCCCGGCGGGCGGGACCGGAGCGGGCGCCGCGCACGGCTACGGCCCGACCGGACGGTTCAGGTCCGACGCGGCCAAGATCGCCGCCATGCAGCGGCTCGGCCGGGTCCCGGTCTCCGGGCGGCTGCGGATCGAGCTGACCCCCACCAGGGCCGGCACGGTCCCGGACGGTGCGGTCGGCTGCCTGGACACCGCCCGGCTGCACACCGCCGTCGAGCACCTCAAGGCCACCGGCGCGAGCGAGGTGAGCGTCTCCGACGGCACGCTGCACGCCCGGCTCCCGGCCCACAGCACCGGCACCGCCGTCGTCGCCGCGCCCCGGATCGCCGGCTGGCGGTGTGCCGCGGGCAACGGCCCCGCCGTCCCCGCCGAGCAGTACTACGGCCTGATCGCCGTGCCCCTGGACGGTTCCGCGACCAGCGTCATCTGCACCTTCCACCCGCCAGGCCTGCGCCTGGGCACCGCCGTCGGCGGTGCCTCGCTCCTGGTCCTGGCCCTGCTCGGCGCTCTCGGCGCCGTCCGCCGACGGCGGACCGCCGGCCGCCCCGCCCCGCACCCCACGCCCACACGCCCGCGCGAGCGCACGACCAGCGCTCTCTGACCGCGCCCCCCGGGGAGAACAACCATGCTCATCTCGATCGTCGCGCCCTGCTACAACGAGGAAGACGTCATCGAACGCTTCCACGAGGCGGTCCAGAAGGTCGCCGAAGACCTCCTGCCGCTCGGCCACGACATGGAGTTCGTGTACGTCGACGACGGCAGCCGCGACCGGACGCTGACGCTGCTCCAGGAACTGGCCGCCGCCGACGCACGCGTGCGCTACGTTTCGTTCAGCCGCAACTTCGGCAAGGAGGCCGCCCTGCTCGCCGGCCTGCGCCACGCCTCGGGGGACTCCGTGGTCGTCATGGACGCCGACCTCCAGCACCCGCCGGAGCTGATCCGGCGCATGGTCGAGCTGCGCGGCCAGGGCTACGACCAGGTGCTGGCCCGGCGCAGCAGGAACGGCGACCGGTTCACCCGCACCCTCACCGCCCGCCTGTACTACCGGCTCGTCAACCGGCTCGTCGACGTGGAACTCAAGGACGGCGTGGGCGACTTCCGGCTGCTGTCGCGGCGCGTGGTGGAGGCGGTGCTGGCGCTGACCGAGTACAACCGCTTCTCCAAGGGGCTGTTCGCCTGGGTGGGCTTCCCCACCACCACCTTCGAGTACGAGAACGCGGTACGCGAGCACGGCAGCAGCTCCTGGACCCTGAAGTCCCTGCTCAACTACGGCCTCGACGGTCTGCTCTCGTTCAACAACAGGCCGCTGCGCGCAGCCCTCCACCTGGGCATGTGGCTGCTGCTGTGCGCCGGGGTGTACACCGCGTGGATCGTGGGCGCCGCCCTCGTCAACGGCGTGCAGACCCCCGGATATGTCACGATCATCACGGCCGTCACCGCGCTCGCCGGCGTGCAGATGGTCATGCTCGGCGTCATCGGGGAGTACACGGGCCGGATCTACTACGAGGTGAAGGGGCGCCCGCACTTCCTGGTGAAGGAGAGCAACGTGGAGCGAACGAAGGATCTCATTTCCTGATGCGTAACCCGATGACGAGGCAGATCGTCACCTTCGCCGTGGTCGGCGTTCTCAACACGGCGACGTACTACGTTCTCTACCTGCTGTTCCTCACGCGTCTGCCGTATCTCCTCGCGCATGTGCTCGCCTTCTTCCTCAGCATGATCGGCTCCTTCTTCCTGAACGCGCGTTTCACCTACCGGACCCGGCCGACCTGGCGGAAATTCCTGCTGTTCCCACTGACGAACGCCGCCAATTTCCTGATCACCACGGCGGGCGTGTACGTGATCGTCGACGTGCTGCACGCCGGGAGCCGGTTCGCCCCGCTGCTCGCCTCCGCGGCGGCGATCCCGGTGACCTTCGTCGTCTCCCGCTGGATCATGCTCCCGAAGGCGGACCCGCCCAGGATTGCATAAACGTGCATCCATACGTATAGTCATGCCATCAAGGAGGAGGGCTCATGGCTGTACGTGTGGCGATCGCCGGTGCCAGCGGATACGCGGGCGGAGAAGCGCTGCGTCTGCTGCTCGCGCACCCCGAGGTGGAGATCGGTGCCCTGACCGGCAACTCCAACGCCGGTCAGCGGCTCGGCGCGCTCCAGCCGCACCTGCTGCCGCTGGCCGACCGGGTGCTCGCCGAGACCACCCCCGAGGCACTGGCCGGGCACGACGTCGTCTTCCTCGCGCTGCCGCACGGCCAGTCCGCGGCCGTCGCCGAGCAGCTCGGAGACGACGTCCTCGTCATCGACATGGGCGCCGACTTCCGGCTGAAGGACCCGGCCGACTGGGAGCGGTTCTACGGCTCCCCGCACGCCGGCACCTGGCCCTACGGACTCCCCGAACTTCCGGGTGGCCGCGCCGCGCTGGAGGGGTCCAGGCGCATCGCGGTGCCCGGTTGCTACCCGACCGCCGTGTCCCTGGCCCTCGTCCCCGCCTACGCGGCCGCACTCGTCGAGAACGAGGCGGTGGTCGTCGCCGCCTCCGGCACCTCCGGCGCGGGCAAGGCGGCCAAGCCGCACCTGCTCGGCTCCGAGGTCATGGGCTCCATGTCCCCCTACGGCGTAGGCGGCGGCCACCGGCACACCCCCGAGATGATGCAGAACCTCGGCGCGGCGGCCGGCGAGCCGGTCACCGTCTCCTTCACGCCCACCCTGGCCCCGATGCCCCGCGGCATCCTCGCCACGTGCAGCGCCAGGGCCCGCGCGGGCGTCACCGCCGAGACCGTCCGCGCCGCCTACGAGAAGGCGTACGCCGACGAGCCCTTCGTCCACCTGCTGCCCGAGGGGCAGTGGCCCGCCACCGGCGCCGTGCACGGCTCCAACGCCGTCCAGATCCAGGTGGCGTACGACCCCGCCGCGCACCGCGTCGTCGTGATCAGCGCCATCGACAACCTGACCAAGGGCACCGCGGGCGGCGCCGTGCAGAGCATGAACATCGCCCTCGGACTCGACGAGACCACCGGACTTTCCACGATCGGAGTCGCACCGTGAGTGTCACGGCCGCAAAGGGATTCACGGCTGCGGGCATCGCCGCCGGGATCAAGGAGAACGGCAACCCCGACCTGGCCCTCGTGGTCAACACCGGGCCGCGCCGCGCCGCCGCGGGCGTCTTCACCTCCAACCGTGTCAAGGCCGCGCCGGTGCTGTGGTCCGAGCAGGTCCTCAAGGGCGGTGAGCTGACCGCCGTCGTCCTCAACTCCGGCGGCGCCAACGCCTGTACGGGGCCCAAGGGCTTCCAGGACACCCACGCCACCGCGGAGAAGGTGGCCGCATCGCTCAACACCGCGGGCCACGACGAGACGGGCGGCCACGCGCCGGGCCAGGTCGCCGTCTGCTCCACTGGCCTGATCGGTGTGCTGCTGCCGATGGACAAGCTGCTGCGGGGCGTGGACAAGGCGGTCGCCCAGCTCAGCCCGCACGGCGGCGAGAAGGCCGCCATCGCCATCAAGACCACCGACACCGTGCACAAGACGTCCGTCGTCACCAAGGACGGCTGGACCGTCGGCGGCATGGCCAAGGGAGCGGGCATGCTCGCCCCGGGCCTGGCCACCATGCTGGTCGTGCTCACCACGGACGCCGACCTGGAGGCCGACGTCCTCGACAGGGCCCTGCGCGCGGCCACGAAGGTCACGTTCGACCGCGTCGACTCCGACGGCTGCATGTCCACCAACGACACCGTGCTGCTGCTCGCCTCCGGCGCCAGTGAAGTGGCGCCCGGATACGAGGAGTTCGCCGAGGCCGTACGGACCGTCTGCGCGGACCTCGGCCGCCAGCTCATCGGGGACGCCGAGGGCGCCAGCAAGGACATCCAGGTCGAGGTGGTGGGCGCGGCGACCGAGGCCGACGCCGTCGAGGTGGGCCGCTCCATCGCCCGCAACAACCTCCTCAAGTGCGCCATCCACGGCGAGGACCCCAACTGGGGCCGCGTCCTGTCCGCGATCGGCACCACCGGGGCCGCCTTCGAGCCGGACCGGCTGAACGTCGCCATCAACGGCGTCTGGGTCTGCAAGAACGGCTCGGTCGGTGAGGACCGCGAGAAGGTCGACATGCGCTACCGCGAGGTGCACATCGTCGCCGACCTCGCCGCGGGCTCCGAGACCGCCACCATCTGGACCAACGACCTCACCGCCGACTACGTCCACGAGAACAGCGCCTACTCCTCATGACCACGACGCGGAAACACACGGCACTGCCCAAGGCCAAGATCCTCATCGAGGCCCTGCCCTGGCTCACCCGCCACCACGGCAAGACCGTCGTCATCAAGTTCGGCGGCAACGCCATGATCGACGAGGAGCTGAAGGCCGCCTTCGCCCAGGACGTCGTCTTCCTGCGGCACGCCGGGCTCAAGCCCGTCGTCGTGCACGGCGGCGGCCCGCAGATCAGCGCCGCCCTCGACCGGCACGGCATCGTCAGCGAGTTCAAGGCGGGCCTGCGCGTCACCAGCGAGGACGCCATGGACGTCGTCCGCATGGTGCTGGCCGGGCAGGTCCAGCGCGAACTGGTCGGACTGCTCAACCAGCACGGCCCGCTCGCCGTCGGCCTCACCGGCGAGGACGCGCACACCATCACCGCCACCAAGCACCTCCCCGAGATCGACGGCGAACCGGTCGACATCGGACGCGTCGGCGAGATCACCGCGATCGACACCGGCGCGATCGAAGCCCTGCTCGCCGACGGCCGCATCCCGGTCGTCTCCTCGATCGCCCGCTCCCAGGACGACGGACATGTCTACAACGTCAATGCTGATACGGCGGCTGCGGCACTCGCTGCGGCACTGGGCGCCGAGACCCTCATGGTCCTCACCGACGTCGAGGGCCTCTACGAGGACTGGCCGAACTCCGACGAGGTGATCAGCCGCCTCACCGCGAGCCAGCTGGAGAAACTCCTGCCGGACCTGTCCTCCGGCATGGTGCCGAAGATGCAGGGCTGCCTGCACGCCGTGCGCGGCGGGGTGAATACCGCCCGCGTCATCGACGGCCGGGTCCAGCACTCGATCCTGCTGGAGATCTTCACCGACGAAGGCATCGGCACGATGGTCGTGCCGGACGAAGAGGGGGAGTCGTGAGCAACGCCGAACTGACCGCCCGGTGGCAGGGCGCGCTGATGAACAACTACGGCACGCCCCGCCTGCCCCTGGTCCGCGGCGAGGGCACGAGGCTCTGGGACGCCGACGGCAAGCAGTACCTCGACTTCGTCGGCGGCATCGCGGTCAACGCGCTCGGCCACGCCCACCCGGCGGTCGTCGAGGCCGTGAGCCGCCAGATCGCCTCCCTCGGCCACGTCTCCAACCTGTTCGTCGCCGAGCCGCCGGTCGCCCTCGCCGAACGGCTGCTCCAGCACTTCGGCCGCGACGGCAGGGTGTTCTTCTGCAACTCCGGCGCCGAGGCCAACGAGGGCGCCTTCAAGATCGGCCGGCTCACCGGGCGCACCCACATGGTCGCCACCCACGGCGGCTTCCACGGCCGCACCATGGGCGCCCTGGCCCTGACCGGCCAGCCCGGCAAGCAGGAGCCCTTCCTGCCGCTGCCCGGCGAGGTCACCCATGTGCCCTACGGCGACGCGCAGGCGCTGGCCGCCGCGGTCACCGAGGACACCGCCCTGGTGGTCATCGAGCCGATCCAGGGCGAGAACGGCGTCGTCGTACCGTCGGCCGGCTATCTGAAGGCGGCCCGCGCGATCACCGCCGCCACCGGTGCGCTGCTCGTCCTGGACGAGGTGCAGACCGGCATCGGCCGCACCGGGCACTGGTTCGAGTACCAGGCCCACGACGGCGTCCTGCCGGACGTGGTCACCCTCGCCAAGGGCCTCGGCGGCGGGCTGCCGCTGGGCGCGACGGTCGCCTTCGGCCGCGCCGCCGACCTCCTCCAGCCCGGCCAGCACGGCACCACCTTCGGTGGCAACCCGGTCGCCTGCGCCGCCGGACTCGCCGTCCTGGACACCATCGCGGGCGAGGGCCTGCTGGAGAACGTCAAACGGCAGAGCGAGGCGCTGCGCCAGGGCGTCGAGGCGCTGGGCCACCCGCTCGTCGACCACGTCCGGGGCGCCGGCCTGCTCCTGGGTATCGTGCTCACCGGGCCGCACGCGCCACAGGTGCAGCAGGCGGCCCAGGAAGCCGGCCTGCTCGTGAACGCGCCCGCTCCCGACGTCATCCGGCTGATGCCGCCGCTGAACCTGGGCGACGACGACGTGGACGCGCTCCTGCGGGCGCTGCCCGGCATCCTGGACCAGGCCGACGTGGCCGACGGGGAGGGATGATCCGCAGAAATGGGACGACGATGAGTCAGGCACAGGACCACGAGCACAGTGACGGCTCAGCCGCCGGGCCCGCCCTGCCGCAGACCCGCACCGCACGCCACCGCCGGATCGTGGACATCCTCAACCGGCAACCGGTGCGCTCGCAGAGCCAGTTGGCCAAGCTGCTGGCCGACGACGGGCTGAGCGTCACGCAGGCGACGCTCTCGCGCGACCTCGACGAGCTGAACGCGGTCAAGATCCGCAACAACGACGGTGACCTCATCTACGCGGTCCCCAGCGAGGGCGGCTTCCGCACGCCGCGCGCCCCGCTGGGCGAGTCCGCCAAGGAGGAGCGGATGCGGCGGCTCTCGCAGGAACTGCTGATCTCGGCGGAGGCGTCGGCGAACCTCGTGGTCCTGCGCACCCCGCCGGGCGCCGCACAGTTCCTGGCGTCCGCGATCGACCAGGCCGAACTGCAGGACATCCTCGGCACCATCGCCGGTGACGACACGCTGCTCCTGATCAGCCGGGACCCCAGCGGGGGCCAGGCCCTGGCGGACCACCTGCTGAGGCTGGCGCAGAACGGTCACTGAGCGGCGAGGTACCCGCTCAGCCCCGGCGTGCCCCGCATCTCCCCGCCCGCCGTGATCAGCAGGGCCTCCACGCCGGGCAGCGTCTCCAGCCAGGCGAGCGCGCCCTGCGAACCCCGGGCGAAGGCGGCGGTGGCCCAGCAGTCCGCCCACGTCAGGCGGGGCGCCAGCACCGTGGCGGAGAGCAGGTCGGTGGCGGCGGGGCGGCCGGTGCGCGGGTCGAGGACGTGGGCGCCGCGCTCGGCGGTGCCCGAGGTGGCCACGGCCAGTCCCGCCGCACCGGCCGCCGAGACCACCGCGGCAAGCCGGCCGGGGCCCACCGGGTCCGCCACCCCGATCCGCCAGGGCCGGTGCGGCCCCGGGGAGCCCAGCACCTGCACGTCGCCGCCGCCGTTCACGCTGACCGCGCCGGCTCCCGCGGCAGCGAGGTGACGGGCGGCGCGTTCGGCCGCCCAGCCCTTGACGATGCCCGTAGGGTCCACTGGCCCCCGGTGGCGCAGGCTGAACCAGCCGCCGCTGGTCTCCTCCGCCTCGGCGCCCAGGGCGAGCACCTCGGCGACCTCCGGGTCGCACTCCCGCTCCGTGAGTTCACCGCGCGCCAGCCGGGAGACCTGGCTGTCCGGACGGTAGGTGCTGAAGCGCTCGTCGACCCGGTGCAGTGCGGCCACGGCCTCGGCCAGCGCGGCGCGCACCGCGCCGGGTTCCCCGCCGCGGACGTCGAAGGAGAAGACCGTTCCCATGACCTCCTCCGCGTGTCGCACGGCGACCGGGGCCGCGGCCTCAGCCACGGCCCCGGTCCAGCGCCGACTGCAACGACCGCCGGTAGCCGTCACTGGTGTACGTGGCCCCCGAGACCGAGTCGATGTCCGCGCTCTGCGCGGTCAGCGCCTCCCTGCGCAGCGCGGGCAGGGCGTAGCTGTTGATCTCCTGGTCGCGCGGGTTGTCCGTGGGGTAGGCGACGGCGGTCACGTCCGTGATCCGGCCGTTCTCGACCGTGATCCGCACCTGGACCGGGCCCCAACGGGTCTGCACGGTCTCACCGGTGACGGACCTGGTGCCGGTGGACCCACCGGTGGACCCGCCCGCGGCACCGCGACTGCCCGACGCGGCCGGGGCCGGCGCCGGTGCCTGCGCCGCGGCGATCCGCGGCGGCGTGTGCGGCTTGAGCGACAGCAGCATCACCAGGCCGGAGACGGTCGCGGCGCTCGCCAGCACGATCCGGCGCAGCGGACGGTTCTTCCTCAACGGGTGCACGGCGGCCTCACAGCTCGAACGACTCGTGGTGGATACGGCGGTCCGGCACGCCGGCGGCGCGCAGTGCCGCGTACACGTCCCGGGCGAAGGCGTGCGGACCGCACAGGTACACGTCGTGCCCGGCGAGGTCGGTGACGGTCGCGCGCAGCGACTCGGGGGTCAGGGCGGGGCGCCGGCCGTGCGGGCCGTTGAGTGCGTACAGCACCCGGGCGCCGCGCCAGCGGGCGATGGCCTCCAGTTCGCCGCCCAGGGCCAGGTCCTCGGCGGTGCGCGCCCGGTACAGCAGGGTGACCTCGCCGGGCAGCGTCTCGAAGAGCGCCCGCAGCGGGGTGATGCCGACCCCGGCCGCGATCAGCAGCGACCTGGGCGAGGTCCGCCGGTCGGCGGTCAGCGCGCCGTACGGGCCCTCCGCCCACACCCGGGTGCCCGGCCGCAGCAGCGCCACGGCCGCGCTGTGGTCGCCGAGCGCCTTCACGGTGATGCGCAGCAGGCCGGGGCGGGGCGGCGCCGACAGCGAGTACGGCGTCGACGTCCGGCCCATGCCCTCGGACAGGAACCGCCAGCGGAAGAACTGGCCGGGGCGGGCGCCGAGTTCGTCGAGGCGGTGGCCGCGGACGACGACCGAGTACACGCCGGGCGCCTCCCGGTGCACCGACTCGACCCGCATCCGGTGCCGCAGGTTGAGCCGCACCGGCACGAGGACGCGGAACCACAGCACCAGGACGCTCACGCCTCCGTACAGCGCATACCAGGCGGCCGTGGCTGCGGGCCTGCCGTTGAACTGCTCGCCGAGAGCGAGCTGGTGCCAGAAGGCGAGGAAGACGGCGGCATAGGTGAGCAGGTGCGTCCAGTACCAGAACTCGTGGCTGGTCCTGCGGCGCACCGCACGCGCGGAGGTGACGCCGACGGCGAGGAGGATCAGCGTGCCCGCGCTCGCCATCAGCATGTCCGGGTAGTCCAGGACCACGGTGACCGCCTCGTGCAGCACCGAGGAGCGGTCCTGGGCGGCGTACCCGGTCAGGACCAGCACGACGTGCGCGGCCAGCAGGCACACCGTGTACCGGCCGGCCATCGCGTGCCAGCGGGCCACCCGGTCCGAACCGATCCGGTTCTCCAGCAGCGGCACCCGGGCCATCAGGGCGACGAGCACCGCGCAGGAGTAGCCGCACAGCAGTCCCGTGATCCGCCCGGCGCCGGTCAGCGCGCCCGCCGCCCCCACGACGGAACGCGTGTCGTGCCACCACAGGGCGAGGACCGCCGCGGCCCCCGCCCACAGCAGGGCCGGCAGCGCCCCGGCGGGCACGCGCCGCGGCGCCGCCGGCACGGAGGGTGCCGTCCGCCGCTCGTCCACCGTGGTCATGCCGTCCACGTCCTTTCACCGGGGTCCGGGACGCCACTGTGCGGGCCGAACCTCTGAGCACGCTCTGAGCAGCGGGCCCGCGCGGGCCACTCACAGAGAACTCAGAGCCACCTCGCTCGCCGCACCGGGAGCGGGTCGGCGATGCTGGTAGGGCCATGGACACCTCCCGGCCGGGCCCCTCCGGCCTCCCCGCGCTCACCCGACCCGACGGCAGCCCCGTGCGGGTCCTGGTCGTCGACGACGATCCCGACCTCGCCGAGGTCCTCTCGGGCGCCCTGCGCTACCAGGGCTGGGAGGTGCGGGCCGCGGGCGACGGCGCGGCGGCGGTCGCGGGGGCCCGCGCGCTGCGCCCCGACGCCGTGGTGCTGGACGTGATGCTCCCCGACACCGACGGCTTCGCCGTGCTGCGGGAGCTGCGCGGTGTGCGGCCGGACGTCTGCGTGCTCTTCCTGACCGCGCGGGACGCCGTGGAGGACCGGGTCGCGGGCATCACCGCGGGCGGTGACGACTACGTCACCAAGCCGTTCAGCCTGGAGGAGGTGGTCGCGCGGCTGCGCGGGCTGCTGCGCCGCGCCGGCATGGCCCGGCAGCAGGCGGACGGCCCGCGGCTGACCGTGGGCGACCTGGCCATGGACGAGGACGCCCGCGAGGTCACCCGGGCCGGGGAGCTGATCGAGCTGTCCCCGACCGAGTACGAGCTGCTCCGCTTCCTGATGCACAACCCGCGCCGGGTGCTCAGCAAGCCGCAGATCCTCGACCGCGTGTGGTCCTACGACTTCGGCGGCCAGGCCCACGTGGTCGAGCTGTACATCTCCTACCTGCGCAAGAAGGTGGACGCGGGCCGCGAACCGATGATCCACACGGTGCGCGGGGCCGGGTACGTCCTGAAGCCGGCGACGAGGTGAGCGCGACGCCCGAGCCCCGCGCCCCGGGCGCCGCCCCGCCCGCGGCCCATCCGCCCCCGAGCCACCGCCCGCGCCGGCCGCTCCGGCTGCCGTGGCCGCGTACGCTGCGGGCGCGGCTGACCGCCGGTCTCGTCGTACTGCTCGCGGTGAGCTGCGCGGCCGTCGGCGTGGCGGCGGTGCTCGAACTGGACGGCTTCCTCACCGGCCGGCTCGACGAACAGCTGCGCCAGACCGGGACGGGTTTCGCGCAGAGCCTGGAACACGGCAGCGCCGGGCTGCCCGGGCCCGAGGGCACCGTCAAGCCGTCCGACCACGACGGCGACGAACACGGCGACACCCGGCGCCAGGCCGCCGAGACCTTCGGCGCCCGGCTGGTCGGCGGCCGGATCACCAACGCGGCCGTCGTGCCCTCCCGCTCCCATCCGGCCTTCGGCGTCACCTTCACCGCCGCCGACCGCGCGGCCCTGGCGGCCCTCCCGGCGGACCGCACCGGTCGCACGGCACACCTGTCGGCTCTCGGTGACTACCGGCTGGTGGCCTGCCCGGGACGCGACGGCGACGTCCTCGTCACCGGTCTGCCCATGGAACCCGTCCGGGCCACGGTCCACCGGCTGGAACTGGTCGCCGGGGGCGTCTTCGGCCTCGCACTCGCCGCCGCGGGGGTCGCGGGGGCCCTGTGGGTGCGCTGGTCGCTGCGACCGCTGAGCCGGGTGGCGGCCACCGCCACCCGCGTCAGCGAGCTGCCGCTGGCCAGCGGCGAGGTGGCGCTGCCGCCGCGCACGGGCGCCACCGATCCGCGCAGCGAGGTCGGCCGGGTCTGGGCCGCCTTCGACCGCATGCTGCACCACGTCGAGGACGCGCTGACCAAGCGGCACGCGAGCGAGGAGCGGCTGCGCCGCTTCGCCGCCGACGCCAGCCACGAGCTGCGCACGCCGGTCGCCTCCGTGCGCGGCCACGCCGAACTGGCGCTGCTGCACCCGGGTCCGGTACCGCCCGAGGTCGCCCGCGCCCTGGAGCGCATCGCGGCCGAGTCCGCGCGGATGGGCGAGCTGGTCGACGAGATGCTGCTGCTCGCCCGCCTGGACGCCGGCCGCCCCCTGGAGCGCCGCCCGGTCGACCTCACCCGCCTGGTCCTGGACGCCGTGACGGACGCGCGGGCCGCGGGCCCGGGGCACCACTGGGCGCTGGAGCTGCCGGAGGACCCGGTGACGGTGACCGGCGACGCGCACCGGCTCCACCAGGTGCTGGCCAACCTGCTGGCCAACGCGCGGCAGCACACGCCCGCGGGGACGAAGGCGACGGTGTCCCTGGAGCGGACCGCGGAGACCGGCGGTGTGTGGGTGCTCCTGCGCGTCCACGACGACGGCCCGGGCGTCCCCGAGGAGGTCCGGCCGGGCGTCTTCGAGCGCTTCACCCGCGCCGACCGCCGCCGCGCCGCTTCCTTCGGCGGCGCCGGGGCGGGCCTCGGGCTGTCGATCGTGGCCGCGGTGGCCGAGGCGCACGGCGGCACGGTGGACCTGGAGAGCCGCGCCGGCTCGACGGCGTTCACGGTCCGGCTGCCCGCGGGCGAGGACGGGGGAGCGGGCCGGGACGGCGTAGGGGGCAGGGGCGACGGCACGGGCGAGCACCGGCCGGCCGGCGGGGGCGACGGCCGCGCCGGGTGAGCGTTCGCCGGGCGGCCGGGCGCGCGCGGCTCAGACCGGGGACGGCGGCAGCGGCAACGGCAGCCCCGGCAGCCCGTCCAGGCTGGTGGCGATGTGCTCCTTCCTGGTGAAGTACTCGCTCAGCGAGGTGTCGTCCTCCCGGGCGAAGCGCCTGCCGTGCAGGTCGCGGTCCTCCTCGTAGGTCATGAAGGGCACCGCGTAGCCGCAGGTGTCCCGGATCAGCGACGCGTGCACGACGACGACGGCGCGCAACCCGTGCGCCGCCGGGTCGATGTCGGGGAAACGGGCGAGGAGTTCCGGGAAACGGGGGTCGTCGCGGAAGACCGGCTCGCCCCGGCCGTGCACCCGCACGATGTCGGGCGGGCCCTGGAAGGCGCACCACATCAGGGTGATGCGGCCGTTCTCCCGCAGGTGCGCGACGGTCTCCGCGTTGGACCCGGCGAAGTCCAGGTAGGCCACGGTGTGTTCGTCGAGCACCGCCAGGGAGCCCTTGAGGCCCTTGGGAGAGAGGTTGACGGTGCCGTCGCCGGCGAGCGGCGCGGTCGCGGTGAAGAAGAGGGGCTGTTCCTCGATGAACGTACGCAGCCTGCCGTCTATGCGGTCGTAGGTCTTTCCCATGTCCGTCGATTATCCGCGCAATTCTTTCGACTGTCTAAGGATTTCCGGCCCCGGCGTGCCACTGACGCTCCCCGGTGCAGCAGTGCCGCATCCCCGGCACACCGAGGCCCGCAACACTGGCACACCGCTGACGCGTCCCCGGCGCACTCCGGACCGGCCGGCGGCACTCCGTCGCTCGATTGACGATTCATGCATACTTCTGAATACTCATGCATGCCAGCTCGCCGCGCGGCGCGATCCGCGGGCAGGGCCCGGCGCGGACCCGGCACGAGTACGGTTCGTACACCCACACCTCCCTAGGAGCAGAGCGAGTGAGCAGCAACAGCGGTGACGTACGGCTCTGGGGCGGCCGTTTCGCCGACGGACCCGCCGAGGCCCTGGCGAAACTGTCCGCGTCCGTCCACTTCGACTGGCGGCTCGCCCCCTACGACATCGCCGGTTCGCGTGCGCACGCGCGCGTGCTGCACCGGGCGGGCCTGCTCACCGAGGACGAGCTGACCCGCATGACCGCCGGGCTCGACCGGCTGGAAGCCGACGTCGCGGACGGCTCCTTCACCGGAACCGTCGCCGACGAGGACGTCCACACCGCCCTGGAGCGCGGCCTGCTGGAGCGCGTCGGCCCCGAACTGGGCGGCAAACTCCGGGCCGGCCGGTCCCGCAACGACCAGGTCGCCACCCTGTTCCGCATGTACCTGCGCGACCACGCCCGGATCATCGGCGCTCTGATCGCCGACCTCCAGGACGCCCTGATCGGCCTCGCCGAGGCGCACCCGGACGTGGCGATGCCCGGCCGCACCCACCTCCAGCACGCCCAGCCGGTCCTCTTCGCCCACCACGTCCTCGCGCACGTGCAGTCCCTGTCCCGGGACGCCGAGCGGCTGCGCCAGTGGGACGAGCGGACCGCCGTGTCGCCCTACGGCTCGGGCGCCCTCGCGGGCTCCTCCCTCGGACTCGACCCGCAGGCGGTCGCCCGCGACCTCGGCTTCGAGCACGGCAGCGTCGCCAACTCCATCGACGGCACCGCCTCCCGGGACTTCGTCGCCGAGTTCGCGTTCGTCACCGCGATGATCGGCGTGAACCTCTCCCGCATCGCCGAGGAGATCATCATCTGGAACACGAAGGAGTTCTCCTTCGTCACCCTGCACGACGCCTTCTCCACCGGCTCGTCGATCATGCCGCAGAAGAAGAACCCGGACATCGCGGAGCTGGCGCGCGGCAAGTCGGGCCGTCTCATCGGCAACCTGACCGGCCTGATGGCGACGCTCAAGGCCCTGCCGCTCGCCTACAACCGCGACCTCCAGGAGGACAAGGAGCCCGTCTTCGACTCCTGCGATCAGCTGGAGATCCTGCTGCCCGCCTTCACCGGCATGATGGCCACCCTCACCGTCCACCGCGAGCGCATGGAGGAACTGGCCCCGGCCGGCTTCTCCCTGGCCACCGACATCGCCGAGTGGCTGGTCAAGCAGGGCGTGCCGTTCCGGGTGGCGCACGAGGTCGCCGGCGAGTGCGTCAAGGCCGCCGAGGCCGAGGGCAAGGAGCTGGACGAGCTGACCGACGAGCAGTTCGCGAAGATCTCCGCCCACCTGACCCCCGAGGTGCGCACGGTGCTCGACGTCCCCGGCGCCCTCGCCTCCCGCAGCGGGCGCGGCGGCACCGCCCCGAGCGCGGTCGCCGTCCAGCTCGCCGAGGTCAAGGCCGACGTCGCCGCCCAGCACGCGTGGGCCGGGGCGAAGAACTGACGTGAGGGCATCGCGGGTTAGGTTGGTCGCGAGCCGACCGAACGGAGCCCGCGATGCCTTTCACCCGACTGGCCGCAGCCACCACCCCCACCTGCCACCTCGGCCTCGGCCTCGCCGCCGTCGGGCGGCCCGGGTACATCAACCTCGGCCGTGACCGCGACCTCGGCGCCGACCGCTCCGTCGACGCCCTGCGGGCCCGTACCCACGAACTCCTGGACGCCGCCTACGCCCAGGGCGTGCGCTACTTCGACGTGGCCCGCTCCTACGGCCGCTCCGAGGAGTTCCTCGCCGGCTGGCTGCGCTCCCGCCCGGAGATCGACGACGTCGTCGTCGGCAGCAAATGGGGCTACACCTACACGGCCGACTGGCGCACCGACGCCGAGCGGCACGAGGTCAAGGACCACGGCCTCGCCACCTACGAGCGCCAGCGCGCCGAGAGCGCCGCACTCCTCGGCGACCGGCTCGACCTCTACCAGATCCACTCGGTGACGCCGGACAGCCCGGCCCTGACCGACAAGGAGCTGCACGCCCGGCTCGCCGAGGCCGCCGCCTCCGGTCTGACCGTCGGCTTCTCCACCAGCGGGCCCGCGCAGGCCGACGCGATCCGGGCCGCCCTCGCCGTGACCGTCGACGGCGCGCCCCTCTTCCGTACGGTCCAGTCGACGTACAACGCCCTGGAGACCTCCGCGGGGCCCGCCCTCTCCGAGGCCCGCGACGCCGGTCTCACGGTGATCGTCAAGGAGGGCATGGCCAACGGGCGGCTGGCCGGCCCCGGGGCGCCCGAGGTGCTCAGGGACGTGGCCCGGCAGACGGGCCAGGGCTGCGACGCGGTCGCCCTCGCCCTGATCCTGCGCCGGCCGTGGGCGGGCGTCGTGCTCTCCGGCGCGGCCACCTTCGACCAGCTCGTCTCCAACCTGCACGCCCCGGCCGTGGACCTGGACGAGGAGCAGGTGGCCCGCCTCGACACCCTGGCCGAGGAGCCGCGGGCGTACTGGGAGCGGCGCGGCCAGTTGCCCTGGCACTGAGCCGCACCGCAGCTCCGTATCCCCGCAGTCCCGTATCCCCCGCACCCCGGTATCTCCGCGCCTCTGCGCCTCTGCGCCTCTGCGCCTCTGCGCCTCTGCGTCTTCGTACTCCCGCCGCCCCTCTCGAAGGCCCCGGCTGCTGAGACGCGTACGCCGCCACTGAGACACTAATGTCTCATTCGGTGTATCCTTGTCTCATGGCTGTCGATCGTGACCACGTGCTGCGCAGCGCAGCCGCCCTGCTGACCCGCAAGTCCACCGCGACGATGGACGAGGTCGCCCGCGCGGCCGGGATCAGCCGGGCCACGCTGCACCGGCACTTCGCCGGGCGGGACGCGCTCGTCCGGGCGCTGGAGGCGCTCGGCATCCAGGAGTGCGAAGCGGCCCTGGCCGCCGCGAGGACGCACGAGGGCCCGGCGCGCGACGCCGTGCACCGGCTGGTGCGCGAGGTCGAGCCCGTCGCGGGCCTGCTGTCGTTCCTCTACACCGAGAACCAGCTGTTCGAGGGCGAGGAGCAGAACACGGGCTGGACGCGGATCGACGAACAGATCGAGGCCCTGTTCCGGCGTGGCCAGCAAGGCGGTGAGTTCCGCATCGACCTCACGCCGGCCTGGCTCACCGAGGCGCTGTACGGCCTGCTGGCCTCCGGCGCCTGGGCCGTGGCCGAGGGCCGCGTGGCCCCCAAGGACTTCACCCACATGATCGTGCAACTGCTGCTCGGCGGCGTCCTGCGCGATGACGTACCACGGAGAGAGGAATCATGACCAGCACCCTGCAGCCCGTCCGGGCGGCGGAGACGGAGAAGCGACCGGGCCGCTGGCTCGCGCTCGGCGTCCTCGTCCTGGCCGTGCTGCTGGTGGCCGTCGACGCGACCGTCCTCGGTCTCGCGACGCCCTACATCAGTGAGGACCTGCGCCCCTCGGGCACCCAGTTGCTGTGGATAGGCGACGTCTACTCGTTCGTCATCGCCGGTCTGCTCGTCTCCATGGGCAGCCTCGGCGACCGCATCGGCCGCAAGCGCATCCTGCTCGGCGGTGCCACCGCGTTCGGCCTGATCTCCGTGCTCAACGCGTACGCGACCTCGCCGGAGATGATGATCCTGGCCCGGGCGCTGCTCGGCGTCGCCGGTGCCACGCTGATGCCGGCCACGCTCGCCCTGATCCGCAACCTCTTCCACGACCCGCGCGAGCGCAGCCTCGCCGTCGGCATCTGGGGCGCGGCCGCCTCCGCCGGCATGGCCGTGGGCCCCATCGCGGGCGGGTTCCTGCTCGAACACTTCTGGTGGGGCTCGGTCTTCCTGATCAACCTGCCCGTGATGGCCGTGCTCGTCCTGGTCGGCATCCGGCTGCTGCCCGAGTCCCGCAACCCGAACCCGGGCCCGTGGGACCTGGCCAGTGTCCTGCTGTCGCTGGTCGGCATGATCGCCACCGTGTACGCCGTCAAGGAGGCCGCCGCGCACGGGTTCACCTGGGCGGTCCTGGGCGCGGGCGTCCTGGGCGTGGCCGCGCTGTACGGCTTCGTCCGCCGCCAGCTGACCATGCCGACCCCGCTGCTGGACATGCGGCTCTTCCGCAGCCGCGGCTTCAGCGGCGCCGTCCTCGCCGACCTGCTGACCGTCCTGGGCATGTCGGGCCTCGTCTTCTTCCTCTCCCAGTACCTGCAACTGGTCCAGGGCAGGAGGCCGTTCGAGGCGGGCCTGGCCGAGCTGCCGGCCGCCGTGGGCGCGGTGGCGGCCGGTCTGGTCGCGGGCAGCGCGGCCCGGCGCTTCTCGGTGCGGGCGGTGGTCTCCGGCGGGCTCGCCGCGGTCGGCCTGGCCCTCGCGGCGCTGACCATGCTCAGCGGGGCCACCGGCTACCCGCTGCTGGGCTCGGCCCTGCTGGTGGTCGGCGTCGGCGCCGGACTCTCCTTCACGGTGACCGCCGACGTGATCCTCTCCAGCGTGCCCAAGGACCAGGCGGGCGCCGCCTCCGCGGTCTCCGAGACGGCCTACGAACTCGGCGCCGCCCTGGGCATCGCCCTGCTCGGCTCCATCGTGACCGCCGCCTACCGCGACTTCACCGGCCCGGCCGGCACCCCGCCGCAGGCCCACGAGTCACTGGGCGGCGCGGTGGAGGCGGCGGCGACGCTGCCGGCCCCCACGGCGGACGCCCTGCTCTCCGCGGCCCGCGACGCCTTCGTCCACGGCCTCCACCTGGCCTCGGGCGCGGGCGCGGCAGTCCTCCTGGCAGCGGCGGCAGCGGCATGGCTCCTGCTGAAGAACGAGAAACTCTGAAACCGAAGGCCCGGAGACTACGAAACGCCGGTGAGGTGGCACCCCGCAAGGGGCGCGGGGAAGTGCGCGATCAACCACGATGGGCGCCGCACCCGGCGAAGCACAGGAGCTCCCCGGGGCGCCCGACCGCCCAACCGCCGCAGGCCTACGCCACCTTCGCCTTGGTGGCGTACATGTCCACGTACTCCTGCCCCGACAACCGCATGACCTCGGTCATCACCGAGTCCGTCACCGCCCGCAGCACGTACCGGTCACGGTCCATGCCCTCGTAGCGCGAGAACTCCATCGGCTCACCGAAGCGCACGGTGACCTTGCCCGGCCGGGGCAGGCCCGCGCCGCCCGGCTGGAGCTTGTCGGTGCCGATCATGGCGAAGGGCACGACCGGGGCGCCGGTCATCAGCGTGAGGCGGGCGATGCCGGTGCGTCCCCGGTACAGCCGGCCGTCGGGGGAGCGGGTGCCCTCGGGGTAGATGCCGAAGATCTTGTTCTCCTCCAGGATCCGGCGCCCGGTCATCAGCGCGGCGACACCGCCCCGGCCGCCGTCGCGGTCGACCGGGATCATGCCGACGCCGGTGAAGAACCAGGCCATCAGACGGCCCTTGAACCCCTTGCCGGTGACGTACTCGTCCTTGCCGATGAAGAAGACCTGACGGTCGCAGACCAGCGGAAGGATCATCGAGTCGATGAACGTCAGGTGGTTGCCGGCCAGGATGACCGGCCCGTCGCCGGGAATGCGCTCCGCGCCCTCCACCTGTGGGCGGAACATCAGGCGCATGATCGGACCGAGCACTGCCTTGATGAGCGCGAAGCGGGACAACGGGCCCTCCGGTGTCAAGGGATTCTCTATGAAGTCTGTGCAGGTGAGGACGATACTCGCGGCGCGGCCCCGAATGCACATCGGGCACACGACCTCTTACGTACTGTTGACGTACGTTTACCTGCGCGGGAGACACGTCGCGCCCCGGTGAACCGCACGCAACGGTGTGACACAGGTTACGGGCCGTCACCCGGCCGTACGCCCCGGCCCGCCCGGCCGGCACCCCGCGTCACTCCCGCCCCCCGTCGCGCCATCCGGCGTCATCCCCCCGTTCCGCACGAGGTCTCCCGGACGTCACCCCGGCCCCCCTACGATCGGCGCGCACCGACGACACGAGAGCAGGAGGCGGCCATGGGGACGCAGCAGCCGCAGGGGCGGGCGCGGGCGGAAGGGTCCGGCGAGCGGACGGGCGGGACCGGACGCAGGGCTCTGCTCGGCGCCGCCGTGCTCGGTGCCGGGGGAGCGGTCCTCGCGGCGCCCGGCGCGGCCAGAGCCGCCCAGGGCGGCGCCGCACCGCAGGGGGGCGCACCGCAGGAGGCCGAGCGGGCCGGGGCGGCCGGCCGCCGGGGCGGCGGTCTCAAGAGCCTGCCCGTGCCGACGATCATCGGCCACCGGGGCGCCAGCGGCTACCGGCCCGAGCACACCTTCGGCTCCTACGAACTGGCCCTCGATCTCGGCGCGCACGTGGTCGAGGCCGGAGACCTGGTGCCCACCCGCGACGGTCACCTCGTGTGCCGGCACGAGCCGGAGATCGGCGGCACCACGGACGTCGCCGCCCACCCCGAGTTCGCCGGCCGCCGGACCACCAAGGTCCTCGACGGGGTGCCCACCACCGGCTGGTTCACCGAGGACTTCACCCTCGCCGAGCTGAAGACGCTGCGTGCGGTCGAGCGCATCCCGGCCAACCGCCCGCACAACACCCTCTACGACGGCCGCTGGGAGATCCCCACCTTCGAAGAGGTCCTGAAGTGGCAGGACGAGCAGACCCGCCGCCGGGGCCGGCAGGTGTGGATCTACCCGGAGACCAAGCACCCCACCTACTTCCGCAAGCTGGGCCTCGGCCTGGAGGAGCGGGTGGCGAAGCTGCTGCGCAGGCACGGCAAGGACCGGAAGGACTCGCCGGTCATCCTCCAGTCCTTCGAGCCGACCAGCATCCAGCGGCTGCGCCGGCTCGTGGACAACCCCCTCGCCGTGCTGCTCTCGGGCGCCGACAGCCGGCCGTACGACTTCGTCGAGGCGGGCGACCCGCGCACGGTCGCCGACCTCGTCACCCCCAGGGGCCTGAAGGAGATCGCCGCCTACGCGCAGGGCATCGGCCCGACCGTGGACCTGGTCGTCCCCAAGGAGGCGGACGGCAACCTCGGCAGGCCCAGCACGCTGGTGCGCGACGCGCACGCCGCCGGTCTCGTCCTGCACCCCTACACCATGCGCAACGAGAACCCGTTCCTGCCGCCGAAGTTCCGCAAGGGCACCGCCAAGGACGCCTACGGTGACGCCTTCGGCCTCTTCCAGGCCTACTTCGCCACCGGGATCGACGGCATCTTCACCGACAACGCCGACACCGGCCTGCTCGCCCGCGAGGACTTCCTGAGCAGCCGGGCCGTCAACCGCTGAACCCGCCCACCCTCGTCAGGGTGAACCGCGGACCGCCCCGGCAACCCGGTGCCGGGGCGGTCGCGTCGTGCCGCATATGACACACGACCTGCTCACCGCCCTGCGTCCCCTGCTCGTCGCGGAGGCCTCGGCGGAGGCACATGCCGCCGGAACGGAGCCGGGCGACCTGGAACAGGCGGTGTGGCTCCGGCTGCTGGAACGCCTGGAGGCGGACGGGCCGCCGCACGATCCCCAGGGCTGGCTGCGCAGGGCCGTCCGCTCCGAGGCCCGTCGCACCCGACGCACCGTCACCATCGAGCGCCCCTACGGGCTGGAGCCCGCCGACGACAGCGAGCGCGGACCCGAACCCATGGCGCTGGCCGCGGCCAGCGGGCGCGCGCTGCGCGAGGCGGTGGGCCGGCTGCCGGGACGCTGCCCCCGGCTGCTGGAGGCGCTGCTGTCTCCCCGGGACCTCACCTACCGGGAGATCGCGGGGGAGTTGGGTATCTCACAGGGCAGCCTCGGCCCGGAACGCTCCCGATGTCTGGGATGTCTGCGGCGTTTGCTCGCACCGGAGGTTGCGGCCCGCCGGGCCCGGGGATAGGAGTGGGGACGACAGATGATCAGGTGAGCGGGGAGCGTGCGCACATGGGCATGAGCGTGACCATCTCGGCGGCGACCGAGCAGGACGCGGAGCAGATCTTCAAGCTGCAGTACCTGTGCTTCCAGAGCGAGGCGGCGCTGTACGGCAACTACCGCATCGACCCGCTCGTCCAGAGCCTCGACTCCCTGCGCCGGGAGGTCGCCGGGGACTGCGTCTACGTGGCCCGGCTCGGCGACGAGGTGGTGGGCTCGGTGCGCGGCAGCACGACGGAGGAAGGAGCCGCCTCCATCGGCAAGCTCTGCGTCCATCCCCGGCTCCAGGGGCACGGCATCGGCGCCCGGCTGCTGCGCGCCGTCGAGGCGGCCCTGGCCGAGGAGCGCGGCGCCACCCGCTTCCGTCTGCACACCGGCCACCGCAGCGAGGGCAACCTGCGCCTGTACCGCCGCGTCGGCTACCGGACGGTGGGCACCTTCGACAGCCCCGACGGCGTACCGATGATCCTCCTGGAGAAGCCGGCCGGCACGTACGTGGCGACCGCCTAGTCTTTGCCGAGTCTCCGCCGACGCGCGGGCGGGTGGAGCCCCGGCGGCGGCTCAGGCGGCCGCCGGCGCCTGCCTGCGGGCCTTGCGCAGCCAGTACAGCGCCGACAGCGGAAGCAGTACGGGGATGAAGACGTACCCCATGCCGTAGTCGGACCAGACGGTCGCGTCGGGGAACGCGGACGGCTCGACGAGCGTCCAGGTCCCGACCGTGAGCACGCCCACCAGCTCGGCGGCGCAGCACACCAGCGCCGCCCTGCGGGCCCGCTCCCCGCCGCGCACCAGCGAGTACGTGATGAAGCCGTAGACCACGCCCGCCACCGCCGAGAGCGAGTAGGCGAGCGGCGCCCGGTCGAAGTCGGTCGCGATCTGGTAGACGGAGCGGGAGACCGCGCCGACGACCATCACGCCGTACAGCCAGACGAGCAGGATGCCCGGTCCGCTGATGAGCCGGGCCTTCGCCGCCTCGGCCGGCTTCTCCTCGACAGTGGCCACCTCAGCCTCCCCAGATGTCGTAGAGCCGCACTTCCAGGACGGCGAGGACGATCCCGCCGGCCGCGACCGTCACCGAACCCCAGCGCGTGCGCTCCGCCAGCGACATGAAGCCGGCCGCCGGGACGCAGGCGAAGGCGCCCAGCAGGTACGCCACGAAGATCGTCGCGCCCTGGTCCGGCTTCTCGCCCCGCGCCAGCTGCACGACCCCGATCACGAGCTGGACCAGGGCCAGCACCGTGACCACGGCCATGCCGATGAAGTGCCAGTCCTTCGTCGGCTGGTCACGGTAGGCGGCCCAGCCGCACCAGGCGGCGAGGAGCAACGCGGCGACGCCGGTCACCAGCGTCAGGGCATCAAGCATGCCTGTGACCCTATTACGGGGCGAAGACCCCACCGCGCCCGCCCCGGCGCCGACGCCGGCCGTGCGGCGCGAGGGCCGTGGCGTTGACCACAGCCCGCCCCGCGACCGGCGCCGCGCGCCGCCGTGGCCGCACCCCGCACGCCCCTGTCGCCGCTGGTCAGCGGCGCGGGCGAGGCCGTAGCCGGCCGCTGCCGGGAGACGTCCATGAACGTCCACGATGCGGACAGCGGTGCCGGTTCGGCGTCAGGGGTCTGGTTTACTGATCGCATGACCACGACGAGCTGCCGCATCCCTGCGACCGAGGCGACGATGACGCCCGGTGCTCGTTGTATGTGTCCTGTGCGTCGAATGTGCGCCTTCTAGAGGGCCCCTGCACCGTCTGAGCCTCGCGCCCCGAAGCGAGTGCCCGCTCATGTCCGCGCCCGCGTCCGGCCCGTCCGCCGCAGGCGACTGAGCCCCGTGCCCCGCGCGCGCCCCTTCCTTCCGCTCTGGGACGTGCCGCGTTCCGGCCGCACCCGACCATGAACGCCGTGCCCGGCGCCCACGACGCGCCGCGCACTCGACAGTGACGGAAACCCACGTGATCACCACATCGGGCCTCACCAAGGTCTACCGCTCGCGCGGCCGCGAGGTCACCGCCCTCGACGGCGTCGACCTGCACGTCGGCGAAGGCGAGGTGTACGGCGTCATCGGCCAGTCCGGCGCCGGCAAGTCCTCCCTGATCCGCTGCGTCAACCTGCTGGAGCGACCCACCTCGGGCACGGTCAGCGTCGCCGGGCAGGACCTCACCGCCCTCGCCGGGCGCGGGCCCCGGGCCGGCAAGGAGCTGCGGCAGGCGCGCAGCCGGATCGGCATGGTCTTCCAGCACTTCAACCTGCTGTCCACGCGCACGGTCCGGGACAACGTCGAACTGCCCCTGGAGATCCTCGGCAAGTCGGGGAAGGAACGTTCCCGCAGGGCGCTCGAACTGCTCGACCTGGTCGGCCTCGCCGACAAGGCCGGCGCCTACCCCGCCCAGCTCTCCGGCGGCCAGAAGCAGCGCGTCGGCATCGCCCGCGCCCTGGCGGGCGACCCCAAGGTGCTCCTGTCCGACGAGGCCACCAGCGCGCTCGACCCGGAGACCACCCGCTCCATCCTCCAGCTGCTGCGCGACCTGAACCGGCAGCTGGGCCTGACCGTCCTGCTCATCACGCACGAGATGGACGTCGTCAAGTCGATCTGCGACTCCGCCGCGCTCATGGAGCGGGGCCGCATCGTCGAGGCCGGCACGGTGAGCGAACTGCTCGCGACCCCGGGCTCCCAGCTGGCGTCGGCCCTCTTCCCGGTGGGCGGCGACGCCACCGGCGAGGACCGCACCGTCGTGGACGTCACCTTCCACGGCGAGGCGGCCACCCAGCCCGTCATCTCCCAGCTGTCCCGTACCTACAACATCGACATATCGATCCTCGGCGCCGCCATCGACACCGTCGGCGGCCTCCAGGTCGGCCGGATGCGCATCGAACTGCCCGGCCGCTACGAGGACAACGTCGTGCCCGTCGGCTTCCTGCGCGAGCAGGGCCTGCAGATCGACGTCGTCGGCCAGGAGAACCCGCTGGTGAAGGAAGGTGCCCGATGAGCTGGTCCGAGATGCAGCCGCTGCTGTCCCAGGCCTGTTGGGACACCCTCTACATGGTCGGCTGGTCCACCCTGATCGCCGTCGTCGGCGGGCTCCCGCTCGGCGTCCTGCTGGTCCTCACCGACCGGGGCGGCCTGCTCCAGAACGTCCTGGCCAACAAGGTCATCGGCCAGACGGTGAACGTCGCCCGCTCGATGCCGTTCATCATCCTCATGGTCGCCCTGATGAACTTCACCCGCTGGGTGACCGGGACCACCATCGGCCGCGAGGCCGCCATCGTGCCGCTCGCCATCGGCGCCATCCCGTTCTTCGCGCGGCTGGTGGAGACCTCCGTGCGCGAAGTGGACGGCGGGCTCGTCGAGGCCGTGCAGTCCATGGGCGGCAACACCTGGACGGTCGTGCGCAAGGTGCTCGTGCCCGAGTCCCTGCCCTCCCTGATCGCCGGCACCACCACGACCGTCGTCGCACTCATCGGCTACTCCGCGATGGCCGGCACCGTCGGCGCGGGCGGCCTCGGCGACATCGCCATCCGCTACGGCTACCAGCGCTTCGAGACCCAGCTGATGTGGATCACCGTGGCGATCCTCGCCGTGGTCATCTCGCTCATCCAGTTCGCCGGCGACTTCGCGGCACGCGCCCTGCACCGGCGCGGCGGCCGTTCCGGGCAGGCGCCCCGGCTGCGGCTGCTCAAGGCCGGCAGCTCCGCGACCACCGACGGCCTCGGGCCGGCCGGCGATCCCGCGCCGGCCGACGTGAGCAAGGTGGCCTGACCGGGCGGCCCGGCCCCTCCGCCGCGCCCGCCCCCCGCTCGTACCAGACTCCCCGTTCCCCCCTACGGGGTCGCACCACCCAAGGAAAGGCACTTTTCGTGCGTAACACCGCCAAGATCACCTCTGCCGTCCTGGCCGTCGGAGCCCTCACCTTCGGGCTCTCCGCCTGCGGCGGCTCCGACTCCGGCAAGAGCGACGCCGACGCCACGCTGACCGTCGCCGCCACCCCCACCCCGCAGGGCGAGATCCTCGGCTACGTCAAGGACCACCTGGCGCAGAAGGCCGGCCTCAAGCTGGAGGTCAAGGAGTTCACCGACTACGTGACCCCCAACACGGCCGTCCAGCAGGGCCAGGTCGACGCCAACTACTTCCAGCACAAGCCGTACCTCGACGACTTCAACAAGAAGAACGGCACCGACATCGTGCCGGTGCCCGGCGGCACCGTGCACCTGGAGCCGCTCGGCGTCTACTCCAAGAGCGTCAAGAAGCTCGCGGACCTGAAGAAGGGCGCCACCGTCGCCCTGCCCAACGACACCACCAACGAGGCCCGCGCCCTGAAGCTGCTGGAGGCCAAAGGCCTGCTCAAGCTGAAGGCCGGCGTCGGCTACGAGGCCACCCCCAAGGACGTCACCGACAACCCCGAGGGCCTGAAGTTCAAGGAGCTGGAGGCGGCCCAGCTGCCGCGCTCCCTCGGTGACGTGGACGCCGCGGTGATCAACGGCAACTACGCCCTGGAGGCCAAGCTCAGCCCCGCCAAGGACGCGCTCGCCGCCGAGTCCGCCAAGGGCAACCCGTACGCCAACTTCCTCGCCGTGAAGAAGGGCAACGAGAGCGACCCGCGGGTCAAGAAGCTCGCCAAGCTGCTCACCTCGCCCGAGGTGAAGAAGTTCATCGAGGACAAGTACAACGGAGCCGTCGTACCGGCGTTCTGATCCGCCCGGCGCCGCCGCACCCGGGGTCCGCTTCCGCACAGGGGGCGGACCCCGTGGTGCGCCACGCGGCGCCGATGCTGCATGCTGGGCAGTTCAGCAGGCCCTGACGGTATTTCCGAAGGTTACGGAGCGGCGCCATGACTAGCACCTTCCCCAACATCTCCATCAGCACGGAGCGGTTGGTGCTGCGCCCTCTCGACGAGGACGACGTCCCCGCGCTGGCCGAGATGATGAACGACGAACAGGTCGCGGCCTGGACCGACGTCCCCCAGCCCTTCACCGAGGCAGCCGCCCGCCGCTGGATCGGCGACCACGCCCCCGCCGAGCGCACCGCGGGCCGCGGCCTCGACCTCGCGGTCACCGAGTTCCTCACCCAGCGCCTGGTCGGCATCGTCCAGCTGACCAAGACCAACTGGCACGTCCGCGCCACCGAACTGTCGTACGTCATCGCCCCCTGGGCGCGCGGCGAGGGGTACGCCTCCGAGTCCGCCAGGGCCACCGCCCAGTGGCTGTTCGGCGACCAGAAGTTCGAACGCATCGAACTGCGCACCGCCGCCGGCAACACCGCCTCCCAGCAGGTCGCCCAGAAGATCGGCTGCATCAGCGAGGGTGTGCTGCGCAACGCCTGCATAGCCCACGTCCGCGCCGAGGACGGCGGCTGGACCGACGTCCGCACCGACTTCATCGTCTGGAGCCTGCTCCCGGAGGACCTGGAGGGCACCGACGAGGAACTGGCCGACAGCAGCGGTTTCACCTCGTTCACCGACTGGAACTGACCGTACGGGGCCCCGGCGCACCGCTGCCCCACCGCGCGCCCCGCGGCTCCACCAGGTAACCTCACGGAGCCCGCACTCGGGCGTCGCCCCTGACGACCTGCTTCATCCCCCTGGAGACTGACAACGATGGCCGACCGGGTCACGGTGATCGGCTGGGACGGCTCGCCGCTGACCGAAGCGGCGCGCGGCGCCCTCGGCGCCGCCACCCTCGTGGCGGGCGCGGCGCACCACCTCGCACTGCCCGAGGTGCCCCCCGCCGCCGAACGCATCCGCCTCGGCAGCGTCGCCCTCGCCGCCCGGCGCATCGCCGGACACCGCGGCACCGCCGTCGTCATCGCCGACGGCGACCCGGCCTTCTTCGGCGTCGTACGCACCCTGCGCGCGCCCGAGTTCGGCCTGGAGGTCGAGGTCGTCCCCGCCGTCTCCTCCGTCGCCGCCGCCTTCGCCCGCGCCGGAATGCCCTGGGACGACGCCCAAGTGGTCGTCGCCCACAAACGCACCCTGCGACGCGCAGTGAACGTGTGCCGCGCCCACACCAAGGTCGCCGTACTGACCGCGCCCGGCGCCGGACCCGCGGAACTGGGCCTGCTCCTCGACGGCGTCCACCGCACCTTCGTCATCTGCGAGGAACTCGGCACCGAGCGCGAACAGGTCACCGTCGTCACCTCGGACAAGGCCGCCGACCACACCTGGCGCGACCCGAACGTCGTCATCGTCATCGGCGGCAACGGCGGCCGGAGCGGCGCGGGCGAGGGCGGCGGCTGGATCGCCGGACGCGACCCGGCCGACGGGCCGCGCGGCTGGACCCAGCCCGCCGAGGCCTACGGCGCACCGCTCGGCGAGGGGGAGGCGGACCTGCTGCGGGCCGCCCAACTCGCCCGCCTGGGCCCGCGCGTCGGAGACCTCGTCTGGGACATCGGCTGCGGCAGCGGGGCGTTCGCCACCGAGGCGGCCCGCGGCGGCGCCGCCGTCATCGCCGTCGACCGCGATCCGCAGGCCTGCGCCCGCACCGAGGCCGCCGCGCGCCGGTTCGGGGTCCAGCTCCAGGTCGTGCACGGCCTCGCCCCGCATGTCCTGGAGGACCTGCCCGAACCGGACGTGGTCCGGGTCGGCGGCGGGGGAGCGGCCGTCGTCGAAGCCGTCGCCGACCGGCGCCCGCAGCGCATCGTCGCGCACGCCGCGACCCGCGACGAGGCCGAACGCGTCGGCCGCGGCCTCACCGAGCACGGCTACCGCGTCGAGTGCGCCCTGCTGCAGTCCGTCGAACTCGACACCAGGGCCTGGACGGAGACCGAGCGGAGCGTCGCGTTCCTGCTCGGCGGGGAGATGCCGCGCGGGGAAGCCACGCGCTGAAGGCCGGCGGCGGGTCACCCGGCCGGGCCTTTCGGAGCGCGCCCCGTGATCGGGTTGTCGTACCGCGCGCGGTAGGCTGGCCGATCGTTGTACCGCACTGGGGGTTCCGGAGCTTCGTTCGTCAATGTCCGGAAAACCCGCCCGTTTTGCGAGGGGTGTGGTACGGCAGAACCGGAGGACGCGCAACGTGGCGCAGTCCACAGCGGACCGTGACGGATGACGCTGTCGCGGCGGGCGATCGACCGCCACAATGCCACTCAATGGCTTTGTCGCCTTTTTTGGGCGGGTCGTTCGTGCCGCTGGGCACGGACGCTCGTTCTTCACTGGGGGCGGTCGGTGCGCCGTCCCCGGTGAGCTGGTCGTAGGAGCACTAACCGATGGGCGAGGGGTACGCATGACCGACACCGGCCAGGTCCCGGCCGAGGGACTGCCGGAGAGCGCAGGCATGGTGGAGCAGCCGGGCGTCCCCGCACACGGCGCGTACACCTACCTCTCCGAGTCTCCCGCCGAGGACGAAGACCTGCTGCTGCCGGGCTCCCAGGGCGCATGGGGCAACGAAGTGCCGCCGCCCGCCCCGGAGCCGGTCGTCGAGGCCGTCCACGAGCCGGGCCCGCACGAGACGTCCGGCCGTGACAGCGGCTCCGTCGACCTGACCGGCGTCCTGCACCCCGACCCCGCGGCCGGGCCGCCCGCGCCCGCGTCGCCTCCGCGCCGGCCGCTGCACCTCGGTCCGCCGACCCCGGACGCCTCCGCGAGTCCGGTGCGGTCGCTGGCCGACCGCGGCCCGGCGGGCGCGCCGGTCCGCCAGCCCGTACCGGCCGCGACCGGTGCGGCGCCCGAGCACTTCGACGGCCGGCAGGCGGGCGCGCAGGCAGCCGTGCCGCAGTCGCACGGGGCTCCCCAGGGGGCGCCGCAGGGCGCGGCTCCCTGGGGCGCGCAGGCCGTGCCGACCCTCCAGGCGCCCGCGCCCGCTCCCGCTGTCCCGCAGGCGGACGCGCGGGCGACGGCTGCGGAAACGGTTGTTCCGGATGCCGAGCCGGCCGGTGCGGCCCAGGCCGCCGTGGCCCGGATCACGGCCCAGGCGGGGACAGCGGTTCCCGATGCGCAGCACGCCCCCGAGGCCACGCCCGAGCCGGAGGGCGTCCAGCAGCCCGCGGACGGGCAGGCACCGGAAGGCGACGACGCCGAGGCGAGCGGGCCTAACGAGCCGCGCGAGGAGAGCACGGCGAGCCCGGCGGCCGGCGGGGCGGCTCCCGCCACGGCTCACCTGCCCGCTTCCGGCGCCGACGGCGTGACCGATCCCGCGGGTCCGGTGACCGGGCAGGCGCCCGAGGACGGCGAGACCGTCGCCGCCGCGCAGGTCTCCGAGGGCGACTCGGCGGCCGTACCGTCCCGCGACTCCGGTGAAGCTGCCCCCGTCGCGGAGACGGGCGGCGCCTCCGAAGCGGTCGCGACGGCCGAAGCCACGTCCGCGCCTGCGCCCGGGGCTCCCGCTCCGCAGGTGGCGCCCGCCGCCGAGGCCGTCCAGGCCACGGAGGCCGACCAGGCTCCGTCGGCGACGGCGCCCGGGGAGGGCGAGGCCCCCGAGGGCGAGGCCGCTGCGGAGAACGGCCACGCCGTGGAGGCCGTGGCGGCCGCCCGAGCTCCGCACGTGCCGGAGGCCGCCCAGGCCCCCGGTACGGACGGTCTCCCGCAGGCCGTCCAGCACGGCGTCGCCGACGGGACTCCCGCCGTCGCACAGGCTCCTGGCGCCGAGGAGGCGGCCGCCCCCGAGGAGACCGCGCCCGCCGAGGAGCCCTCCGCGTCCCAGCAGGCCGCCGAGGCCCCGCAGACACCGCAGGGCCCCACGCCGGTTCCGGCGGCCCCGCAGGAGGCCGCTGACCCGCAGACGCAGACCCCCGGCGCCCCCGGCGTGGGAGAGGCGGTCGAGGCGGTCGAGGCAGAGGCCGCGCCCGCCGAGTCGGAGGTGGCGGCGCCCCTGCCCGACGCAGCCGCCCAGGACGAGGCCCCGACCGGTGAGGCACCGGCACAGGCACAGGCCGCTCAGCAGGAAGAAGCCGTGCCGGCCCCCGTGCAGCCCGTCGCCGAGGCGGTCACCCCGCCGACCGAACCAGGTACCCCGCACCCCACCCAGGCCACCGAGGCGCCCCCGGCTCCGGAGGAGCCCGAAGCGCCTCACGCGCCCGAAGCGCCTCACACACCCGACGCACCGAGCGTGCCCGAAGCCGCCGCCGCGCCCGAAGCCGCCGATGCCCTGCCCCCGGCCGATGCCCCGCAAACGCCCCCGGCTCCGGACCCCGCCGACGCCCCCGCAGCGGTTCCCGCCGAAGGGTCAGCCCCCGCCGGAGACCCGATCGCCGCCTCGGCGGTCGCCCCCGGCGCGGCAGCGCCCCAGCCCGCCGAGGCCCCCGAGCAGCTCCAGCCCGCCGAACCGATCGCCGCCCCGGCGGCCGACGCGCCCGTGGGGCAGTTCGTACCGGTCGAGGGAACGGTGCCGACCGCCCCGCACCTGTCCCCGACCCCGCCGCACCCGCTCGTCGTCCCGCAGGACCAGCCCTTGGCCCAGCAGGACCAGCCCTTGGCCCAGCAGGCCCCGACGGACCAGCAGGCGCACCCGCTGCCCACCGCCGAGGCCCCGCAGGAGCCCGAGGCCCAGCAGCCCCAGGCCCAGCAGCCCCACGGGCCCCAGGAGTTCCAGGAGCCGCAGGAGCCCGCGATCGCCGTCCCCGTCCCGGCACCCCGCGCGGGCGACGCCGTCCCCGCCGCGCCCGACGAGCCGGACCCCGACGTGGTCCAGCGGGCGGACGACCTGGACACACGGGTCGCCGGCCAGGAAGGCTCCGAGGTGGAGCACCCGGAGGAGACCCAGGTGGGGAACGCGTCCGCCGCGGCCGAGGCACCGCTGCCCACGGGCCCCGCCGCGCCCGGCTACGACGAGGCCGAGCGCGAGGCCGTGCTCAAGGTGATGCGCGAGCGCCGCGACATCCGCAACGGCTTCCGCAGCGACCCCATCCCGCACGAGGTGCTGCTGCGCGTTCTGGAGGCGGCCCACACCGCCCCCAGCGTCGGCCACTCCCAGCCCTGGGACTTCGTCGTCATCCGCTCCGCCGACACCCGCCGGGCGATGCACGAACTGGCCGTGCGACAGCGCGACGCGTACGCCAAGTCGCTGCCGAAGGGCCGCGCCAAGCAGTTCAAGGAACTGAAGATCGAGGCCATCCTCGACACCCCGGTGAACATCGTCGTCACCGCCGACCCGACCCGCGGCGGCCGGCACACCCTCGGCCGGCACACCCAGCCGCAGATGGCTCCGTACTCCGCCGCGCTCGCCGTCGAGAACCTGTGGCTCGCCGCCCGCGCCGAGGGCCTCGGCGTCGGCTGGGTCAGCTTCTTCGACGAGCGGGAGATGGTCCGCGCCCTCGGCCTGCCCGAGCACCTGGAGATCATCGCGTACCTGTGCGTCGGGTACGTCGACGAGTTCCCGGACGAGCCCGAGCTGATGCAGGCCGGCTGGTCCAAGCGCCGCCCGCTGTCCTGGGTGGTCCACGAGGAGACGTACGGCCGTCGCGCCCTGCCCGGCGAGGACCCGCACGACCTGCTCGCCGAGACCGTCGCCCAGATCCGCCCGCTGGACGCCAAGGCGCTCGGCGAGGCCTGGGAGCGGCAGAAGCGGATGACCAAGCCGGCCGGTGCCCTCGGCATGCTGGAGATCATCTCCGCGCAGCTGTCGGGCCTGTCCCGGCAGTGCCCGCCGCCGATCCCGGAGCCGGCGGCCGTGGCGATCTTCGCCGGTGACCACGGCGTGCACGCCCAGGGCGTCACCCCCTGGCCGCAGGAGGTCACCGCCCAGATGGTGGCCAACTTCCTGGGCGGGGGAGCGGTCTGCAACGCCTTCGCGAGCCAGGTGGGCGCAGAGGTCTGCATCGTCGACGTGGGCGTGGCCGCCGACCTCCCGGCCACCCCGGGCCTGCTGCCCCGCAAGATCCGCGCCGGCACGTCCGACATGACCACCGGTCCCGCGATGACCCGCGAAGAGGCCAAGCAGGCCATCGAGGTCGGCATCGAGACCGCCCGCGACCTGGTGGCGGCCGGCAACAAGGCACTGCTCACCGGCGAGATGGGCATCGCCAACACCACCGCGTCCGCGGCTCTCATCTCCGTCTACACCGGCGCCGACCCGGCCGAGGTCACCGGCCGGGGCACCGGCATCAGCGACGAGACGCTGGCCCGTAAGACCGAGGTGGTCCGCCGCGCCCTCGACGTGCACCGGCCCGACCCCGCCGACCCCATCGGCGTGCTCGCCGCGGTCGGCGGGTTCGAGCACGCGGCCATGGTCGGTCTGCTGCTGGGCGGCGCGTCGCTGCGTACACCGGTGATCCTGGACGGCGTCAGCGCCGGCGCCGCGGCGCTGGTGGCCCGAGCGATCGCCCCGGAGGTCCTGGCCGCCTGCATCGCCGGGCACCGCAGCGCCGAACCGGGCCACGTCGCCGCGCTCAACAAGCTCGGCCTGCGCCCCTTGGTCGACCTCGACCTGCGCCTCGGCGAGGGCACGGGCGCGTTGCTCGCCCTGCCACTGGTGCAGAGCACGGCACGCGCGATGCACGAGGTGGCGACGTTCGACTCGGCGGGCGTCACCGAGAAGTGACGGGAACGGCCGGGGCCGGGACGGACGCTTCCTGCGCGCCCCCCGGCCCCGCCGTACCCTGAACCCACGTCTAAGATCCGCACGTCAGGGCCGCTCCGGAGCCGCAGCGCCCCCTCCGTACCCCTCAGCACCGCTCGACTGCTTCGATCGCTTCCCCACGCCGCGCACCGCCGCCGCGACCGCCGCCCGGACGAGGAGCCGCACACCCATGGCCGAACACCCCGCCTACCCCGTAGGCCTCCGCCTGACCGGCCGTCGTGTGGTCGTTCTCGGCGGCGGCCAGGTCGCCCAGCGCCGCCTGCCGGCGCTCATCGCGGCCGGCGCGGACATCGTCCTCGTCTCGCCCGAGGCGACGGCCTCCGTCGAGGCCATGGCGGACGCCGGTGAGATCGCCTGGCAGCGTCGGCCGTACCGGGACGGCGACCTCGCGGACGCCTGGTACGCGCTGATCGCCACCGGCGACCACGACGCCAACACCCAGGCCTCCGCCGAGGGCGAGCGCCGGCGCGTGTGGTGCGTGCGCGCCGACGACGCCGACGAGGCGACGGCCTGGACCCCGGCCACCGGCCACAGCGCGGGCGTCACCGTCGCCGTGCTCACCACCAGCGCGAGCGATCGCGACCCCCGCCACACCGCCGCCGTCCGTGACGCGGTCGTCGAGGGCCTGCGCGACGGCACGCTGGTCGCCCCCCACCACCGCAACCGCACCCCCGGCGTCGCCCTGGTCGGCGGCGGCCCCGGCGACCCGGACCTGATCACGGTCCGCGGGCGCCGCCTCCTCGCGGCGGCGGACGTCGTCATCGCCGACCGGCTCGGCCCGCGCGACCTGCTCGCCGAACTCCCGCCGCACGTCGAGGTGATCGACGCCGCGAAGATCCCCTACGGCCGTTCCATGGCCCAGGAGGCCATCAACAACGCGCTCGTCGAGCACGCCAAGCAGGGCAAGGCGGTGGTGCGGCTCAAGGGCGGCGACCCCTACGTCTTCGGCCGCGGCATGGAAGAGGTCCAGGCGCTCGCCGAGGCGGGCATCCCGTGCACGGTGGTGCCCGGCATCTCCAGCTCCATCTCCGTACCGAGCGCCGCGGGCATCCCGGTCACCCACCGGGGAGTCGCCCACGAGTTCACGGTGGTCAGCGGCCATGTGGCCCCCGACGACGAACGTTCCCTGGTCGACTGGCCCAGCCTGGCGAAGCTGACCGGCACGCTCGTCATCCTCATGGGCGTCGACAAGATAGGCCGGATCGCCGAGGCGCTGGTGGCCCACGGCAAGTCCCCGGACACCCCGGTCGCCCTGGTTCAGGAGGGCACGACGGCCGCACAGCGCCGCGTCGACGCCACCCTCGCGACCGTCGCCGAGACCGTGCGCGCCCAGCAGGTGAAGCCGCCGGCCGTCATCGTCGTCGGCCCGGTCGTCGCCGTGGGCCCCCGCCCGGCCTGATCCGGGCCGCCCGCAGCCGAAGCCCCGCCGGCGGGAACCCACCGCACCAGGAACCCCCGCACCAGGAACCCTCCGCACCAGACAAGGCAGTGTCTTCCCGTGGCCGATCTCATCACCGTCGAGGACCCCGACGACCCGCGTCTGCGCGACTACACGGACCTGACCGACGTGGAACTGCGCCGTCGGCGCGAACCCGCCGAGGGCCTGTTCATCGCCGAGGGCGAAAAGGTCATCCGGCGGGCCGGGGACGCCGGGTACGAGATGCGCTCGATGCTGCTGTCCGCCAAGTGGGCCGAGGCCATGCGCGACGTCGTCGACGCGCTCGACGCGCCGGTCTACGTCGTCGCCCCCGCCCTCGCCGAGCAGGTCACCGGCTACCACGTGCACCGCGGCGCCCTAGCCTCCATGCGGCGCAAGCCGCTGCCCACGGCCACCGACCTGCTGGGCAGCGCCCGCCGCGTCGCGGTCATGGAGGCGGTCAACGACCACACCAACATCGGCGCGATCTTCCGCTCCGCCGCCGCCCTCGGCATGGACGCGGTCCTGCTCTCACCGGACTGCGCCGACCCCCTCTACCGCCGGAGCGTCAAGGTCTCGATGGGCGCGGTCTTCTCCGTCCCGTACGCCCGGCTCGACACCTGGCCCATGGGCCTGGGCGCGGTCCGCGAGGCCGGATTCACCCTGCTCTCCCTCACCCCCGACGAGCAGGCCCGCGCCCTGGACGAGGTAGCCCCGCACCGGATGGACCGGGTCGCGCTGATGCTCGGCGCGGAGGGCGACGGCCTGTCCCGCCGGGCGCTCGCCGCGGCCGACGCGTGGGTGCGCATCCCCATGTCCCACGGCGTCGACTCCCTGAACGTCGGCGCCGCCGCCGCGGTCGCCTTCTACGCCGTCGCCACGGGCCGCGCGGGCGCCTAGAACGGCGATCCGTCCGGCGGGTACGGCAATCCGGCAGGTCCGGTAATCCGGCGGGTACGGCAATCAGGCGGATACGGCGGTCCGGCGGATCACCGGATCTTGCCGACCCGGCGGTCCGGCCCGTCCGCCGGGTTCTGTGGCGAACGCGGCGGAACGCTAGTCCGCCCCGGGCCGGACACCGGAGGCCGAGACGCCCCCCGGAACGTGCGCCTGCCCCACCCGTACGCCGCCCCCGTCGTCACCGAGCCCCCGCGAGGGGCCCTGGCAGCCCTGCGCCGCCGCGATACCGAGCGCCACCAGCAGCGTCACCACCACGAACACGAACAGCCGCTGTCGCAGCAGCCGCGGGTTGGCGGGCCGCAGACCGGTGGACGTACCGCGCGGACGCTGCCGCCCCGGGCCGCCGCGCGCAGCGGGCCGCCCGCCGCCCGTCCGCGAACCGCTCCGGGACGCGGGGATCGACCGCCCGCCACCCGCGCGGGAGGACGCGCCCGTCCCGCGCGGTGCCCCGCCGTCCCGCGACGGTGCGCCGCCCCGCGAGGAGGGAGCACCGCCGCGCGAGGACGGCGCGCTGCCGCGCGGTGCGGGCGTACGGGGCGAGGCCGGGGAGGCGGCCTGCGGACGCCGCCGGCCGCGTGCGGGGGAGGGGGTGACCTGCTGCTGCTCTCCGCCGCGCCGCTGCTCGGGGTAGGGGGCGCGCTGCGGTTCCGGACGGGGGGCGCGCTGTCGGCCGGGGTAGGTGGCGCGCTGCTGGTCCGGGTACGTGTCGGCCATCCGGCCGGTCGGCCGGTCCGCCTCTGCGGCGCGCGGCGCCGGCGGCCGCAGCTCGCCCAGGCCCTGTGCCTCGCGCGCGGCGATCTCCTTGAGCCGCAGCGAGAGCTGCAGGGTGCTGGGCCGTACCTCGGGGTCCTTGGCCAGGCACGCCCGGACGAGCGGAGCCAGCGCGTCCGGTACACCGTGCAGCTGGGGCTCCTCGTGCACCACGCGGTACAGCATCACCTCGGAGCTGCCGTGCCCGAACGGCGAGTCGCCCGTCGACGCGTAGGCGAGCGTCGCTCCCAGCGAGAACACGTCGGTCGCCGGGGTGACGGCGGCGCCGCGCACCTGCTCCGGGGCGAGGAACCCGGGTGAGCCGACGGCCGTGCCGACATGGGTGAGCGTCGAGGCGCCGGTCGCCCAGGCGATGCCGAAGTCGATGATCCGCGGGCCCTTGGGCGACAGCAGGATGTTGGACGGCTTGAGGTCCCGGTGCACCACACCGGCCTCATGGACGGCGACCAGTCCCTCCGACAGGGCGGCCCCGATGGCGGCGGCCTCCGCCGCGAACAGCGCGCCCTCGTCGGCGACCTTGTCGTGCAGGGAGGGGCCGGGCACGTACTGCGTGGCGAACCACGGGCGGTCCGCCTCCAGGTCCGCGGCCACCAGCCGCGCCGTGCAGCCGCCCCGGATCCGCCGGGCCGCCGACACCTCGCGCGCGAACCGGGAGCGGAACTCCTGGTCCTCCGCCAGATCCGGCCGGATGACCTTCAGCGCGACCCGCTGGCCCTTCCGGTCGGAGCCGAGGTAGACCACGCCCATCCCGCCCGCGCCGAGCCGTCGGTGAAGCCTGAACGAGCCGACGACGCGCGGGTCCTCGCGCCTCAGGCGCATCATCGCCATGTTCATCCCCGCTGCCCGGTCCCTGTGACGAGCCACAGCTTACGTTTCCGGGACCGCTCACGCGCAGAGGCCGCGCCCTCTCGACGCGATCGATTGTCAGTGCCGTGCGCGAGAGTTGAGGGGCGGTCAGTGGTTCGGGCGACGCGCCCACCGCTCTCCCTGCGAGATCCCAACCGCCCGCTCCGGGAGGGGGATTGGGCACCGCCAGGACCAGCACAGACGTACGACGAGCGGCACGGGGGATGCCGTGGGAGAGAGGGGGAAGGCGGCGGCCGGGAAGGACGGCGAGCGCGGGAGAAGGACGTCCGTCCGGCAGACGGAAGTGAGCGATGTCACCGCCCGTGTCCGGAAAAGCCGGGCAGTTGGGGCACCCCTTCAGGGAAGACCCCGAGACGAGCGAGCGCGTCTCCACCCAGGGGAGTACGCCCCGGCCGACGGCTCATCCTCCGGGAGGCCCGCCAATCGGTACGAGGGCATGACGCCCGGCATCCGTCGCACGCCTAGATTTGAGGTCAAGCGGCGGGTGCAGCACTCGTCCCCCGAGGTCAGACACTCGCCGCTGCCGACGACAACCGAAAAGGTCAGGAGAGGGACCATGGCCCACACGGCACCGCGGACACTGCTCCGCACGCAGGGACGCCTCACGCGTCCCCGCCGCACGGGCCGCCGCCACCCCCTGGTGGCGACCGTGATGGCCCTTCCCCTGGCGGCCCTGCTCCTGCTCGTCTTCGACGGCTGGGACACAGTGGCCACACAGGCGTCGTCCGTGGGAGTGATGCTGGGGCGCTGAGCGGCGCCCCAGGCCCGGAAGAGCGGTCCGGGCGGGGACATCGACCCATGAAACCCCGTGGGGACGGGGGTGCGGCGGACGGCAGAATGCCGGCGCAGCTGGGGAGCTGCGCCGGCATTGTCGTGTCCGGAACCCTCCCTGTGCCGCGCCCGCACATCCTGCGGGCCCCGCACACACCACGCCCCCGCACACACCACGCCCCCGCACACCCACCGCGCGCACCCGCCGCCAGGCCGACCCCGTACGCTCACCGCCACCACGCCGTACGTCCTCCAGGGAAATCCGTGACAGCCGCCGAAGCCGATGCCGACGCCGTCGTCGATGCCCACGTCCTGCTGCCCGAGTTGACCGCGCGGGTAGTCGAGGCGGCCCACGCGGAGGTGGCCGGCTGCCCCCGCGCGAGCACCGTCCTGGCCGACCGCCCCGACGCCACGGTGGTCCGCCACTGCGGCACCGTGGCGAAGGCCCACGCACCCGGCACGGACCCCACCGCACTCGCCCTCCGCCTCGCCACGGCCGCCCGCCTGCCCGGGATCCTGCTCCCGCCGCTCGACCCGGCCCCCACGGCCCTCGCCGGCCGACTCGTCACCCTCTGGCCGTACGGGACACCCGTGGACCCCGACGCCCCCGAGGCGGCCCCCTGGGAAGCGGCCGCCACGCTCCTCGCCCGGCTCCACCGCAGCCCGGCGCCCGCCGGCCTGCCGCCCATGCGCGGCCCGGTCAAGGCCGCCCTGGCCGTCACCCGGCTCCGCGCCGCGGCGCCCGGCCACCCGGCGGCCCGCCCGGTCCTGAGGGCCTGGACCACGCTGCCCGCCTGGGCCCGTGCCGAGGCGCCCATGCCCGACGCGCACACCGTCTGCCACGGTGACCTGCACCTGGGCCAGCTCGTGCGCCACCCGGCCCCCGGCGGCCCCTGGCTGCTGATCGACGTCGACGACCTGGGCACCGGCGTACCGGCGTGGGACCTGGCCCGCCCCGCGGCCTGGTTCGCCTGCGGGTTGCTGCCGCCCGGCGACTGGACGCGGTTCCTCACCGCCTACCGGGCGGCGGGCGGCCCGGCCGTTGCGGTGGACGGCGACCCGTGGGCGGCGCTGGAGACCGCCGCCCGCGCCCTGACCGTGCAGACCGCCGCACGGGCCGTGGCCAAGGCGGACGCGGCGGGCCGCCCGCTGGACGAGGTGGAGCAGGCCGTGGTGGACGCCTGCGACCGAATGGCCGCGATCCCCGCCCAGTTGGCCGACGGCCTGCCGAAGTAGGGTGCAACCGACCGCGACCGGACGGAGTCTGTCCAGGCGGTACCCGAAGCAGGACCCACCGGTGAGGAGTTGAGCCGAGCATGCAGTGCCCGAAGTGCCACGCGCCCATGCACACCTACAACCGCAACGGCATCCAGATCGAGCAGTGCAGCGGCTGTCGCGGCATCTTCCTCGACTACGGCGAGCTGGAGGCGCTGACCCGGCTGGAGGCCCAGTGGTCGCAGCCTGCGCCGCCCCCGCCCGCCCCGCAGGCCTATCCGGCCCCGCCCGCGCCCGCGTGGGGCGCACCGCACGGCGGCGGCCACCACGGCCACTACGGACACGGCCACCGGCACAAGAGCTTCGGCCACATGCTGTTCTCCAGCTGAACCCGGCCCCCGGAGCACCCGCCTCGGAGTATCGGGCACGGGGCGCCGGGCCCGGGCCCGGGCCCGGGCGGCACGAAGAAGCCCCCGGTCGTACGAGACGACCGGGGGCATTGCGCGATGTGGACGATACTGGGATTGAACCAGTGACCTCTTCCGTGTCAGGGAAGCGCTCTCCCGCTGAGCTAATCGTCCTCGGGACCGTGACCCGAAGGTCACAGGCTGTGCGTGCGCGATACTGGGATTGAACCAGTGACCTCTTCCGTGTCAGGGAAGCGCTCTCCCGCTGAGCTAATCGCGCGGGTCCGGACCATGCCGTACGAGCCGACTGGTCCAGTGGACGATACTGGGATTGAACCAGTGACCTCTTCCGTGTCAGGGAAGCGCTCTCCCGCTGAGCTAATCGTCCTTGGAGGTGGAGACGGGATTTGAACCCGTGTAGACGGCTTTGCAGGCCGTTGCCTCGCCTCTCGGCCACTCCACCAGGAGTGCAGGGGACCGGGAGTCCCCTCTTCCTGCGAGCGGACGACGAGGCTCGAACTCGCGACCTCAACCTTGGCAAGGTTGCGCTCTACCAACTGAGCTACGTCCGCCTGTCGGTTCGGTCCGCTTGCGCGTCCCGGCGACGTGTTGAACTCTAGCGGATTCCCGGGCCAGCACAAAAACGCGTTTGCGCAGCGTGCTGCGGCGCGTCCCCGGGAGGACCTGGTCAGGCCCCCGCCGGGACGCACAGGGACCACCAGCCGGACTCCGGACCTAGACTCAAAGGCGTGCTCGACCTCCCCCCGCTGGCCCGGTTCGGCGACCGCGTCGCCACCGGCCTGACCGACGTCACCAGTGATCCCGCAGCCCTGGACTCCACCGGCTTCTGGGCCGTCGCCGCCGACTACGAGGGCCGCCTGACCTGCGCCCGCTTCCGCGACGTACGCCAGGAACCCGTGCCCGCCCCGGCGCGCGGCGCATGGCGCGGTCCGGCCGCCGGTGACTGGACGTCCTCCCTCGACCGCGCCGCGTACACGGCGGCCGTGCGCCGCATCCGCGCGCACATCGCGGTCGGCGAGGTCTACCAGGTCAACCTCTGCCGCGTGCTGTCCGCGCCGGTCACCCCCGACGCCGACGTGGACGCGCTGACCGCCGTGCTGGCCCGCGGCAACCCCGGCCTGTACGCGGGAACGATTCGCCTGCCGGGGCACGGCGTGGAGATCGCCACCGCGTCCCCGGAGCTGTTCCTGCGCCGCGCCGCCCGCGCGGTGGAGTCCGGTCCGATCAAGGGCACCGCCCGCACCGAGGCGGAACTCCTCACCAAGGACTACGCCGAGAACGTGATGATCGTGGACCTGGTCCGCAACGACCTCGGACGCGTCTGCACCACCGGCAGTGTCACCGTGCCCGACCTGTGCGCCGTGGAGAAGTACCCCGGCCTCGTCCACCTCGTCTCCTGCGTCCGCGGCGAGCTGCGCGCGGACGCCGGCTGGCCGCAGCTGCTCGCCGCCGCCTTCCCGGCCGGCTCGATCACCGGCGCCCCCAAGTCGAGCGCCCTGCGCCTGATCGACTCCCTGGAGACCGCCCCCCGCGGCCCCTACTGCGGCGCCGTCGGCTGGGTCGACGCCGACCGGGGCACGGGCGAGCTGGCCGTGGGCATCCGCACCTTCTGGATCGACCGGCCCGGCGGGAGACCCGGCGCCCCGGCCGTGCTGCGCTTCGGTGCCGGAGCCGGCATCACCTGGGACTCCGACCCGGACGGGGAATGGCACGAGACCGAACTGAAGGCGGGCCGGCTGCTCGCGGTAGCGTCAGGGGCGTACGAGGACGGCGGAGAGGACCTGCGGGAATGAAGATCTGGCTCGACGGCGGGCTGCGGGACACCGAGTCCGCACGCGTCTCCGTCCTGGACCACGGGCTGACCGTGGGCGACGGCGTCTTCGAGACGGTCAAGGCGACCGGGGGGAAGACGTTCGCGCTCACCCGCCACCTGGACCGGCTGACCCGCTCGGCGCGCGGCCTGGGCCTGCCCGACCCCGATCACGACGAGATCCGCCGCGCCTGCGCCGCCGTCCTGGACGCCGACCCGGCGCCGCTCGGCCGCCTCCGCATCACCTACACCGGAGGCGACGGCCCCCTCGGCTCCGACCGGGGCGAGCACGGCACGACCCTCGTCGTCGCCCTCGGCGCGACCACCCCCCGCCCCGACTCCACCGCCGCCGTCACGGTCCCCTGGACCCGCAACGAACGCGGCGCTCTCACCGGCCTGAAGACCACTTCCTACGCCGAGAACGTCGTCGCCCTGGCCCGTGCCCGCGAACACGGCGCCTCCGAGGCTCTGTTCGGCAACACCACCGGACGGCTCTGCGAGGGCACCGGTTCCAACGTCTTCGTCGTCCTGGACGGCGAGATCCACACCCCGCCGCTCGCCTCGGGCTGCCTCGCCGGCATCACCCGGGCGCTGGCGATCGAGTGGACGGGAGCCAAGGAGACCGACCTGCCGCTCGACGTCCTGGAACGGGCCGAGGAGGTCTTCCTGACCTCCACCCTGCGCGACGTCCAGGCCGTGCACCGCGTGGACGAGCGCGCGCTGCCCGGCACGGCGGGCCCGGTGACGGCGAAGGCCATGCGGATCTTCACCGAACGCTCCGGCGACGACCTGGACCCGTAGGCGAGCGGTGGCGTGCCCGGGCCCGCGCCGGCCCGGCGTCCGTCCCCGTACGGGCCCGGCGGACCGGGTGCGGAAAATGGGCTGACGCGGGCGGTCGTGGCGGGTAGAAATCCCGTGATGACCACGACCCTGCGGCCCACCGAGCCGCTCCAGCACCACGCCGACGGAACCCGTTCGCGCCGCTACCAGGTCTGCGTGAACAGCCGCCCCGTCGGCGTGACCCACCTGTCGACCCACCCCGTCTTCGGACCGGCCGTGGCCCGGATCCAGGAACTGCGCATCGACGCACCGGATCGCGGGCGGGGCCGCGGCACCGTGGCCGCGCTGGCCGCCGAGGAGGTGGCGCGCGGCTGGGGCTGCCGGCGCATCGAGATCGCCGTGCCGGCCGGTGAGGCGGCCGGGCTCCGGCTGGTGACGGCGCTCGGCTACGTCCAGCGCAACCGCGGCATGGAGAAGCAACTGGGCACGACCGCGCCCGAACTGCCCGCCGGAACCCGGGGCAGACCGCTGACCGAGGACGAGTACGGGCCGTGGATCGCCCGGGGCAAGGCCACCTACGCGCAGACCTGGATCGACCGCGGCGTGCCCCCCGAGGAGGCCCGCGCCAAGTCGGAGGCGGACCACGCCAGGCTACTGCCCCGGGGACCGGCGTCCCCCGGCGTGCTGCTCAGCGTCCTGGAGCACGAAGGGACCCCGGTCGGCACCCTGTGGGTCGCCATCGAGGAGGACAGGGCCTACGTCTACGACGTCGAGGCCGACGCGCGCTTCCGCGGCCGGGGCCACGGCCGCTCCCTGATGCTCCTCGCCGAGGCGCAGGCGGTGGCCGCGGGCAAACGGGTCGTGGGCCTCAACGTCTTTGCGGGCAACACCCCCGCGGAGCGCCTGTACGACTCCCTCGGATACCGCCCGGTCCTCCACTCCTTCTACAAGGAACTGCTGTGAAGGAACCGCTGTGAAGGAACTGCTGTGAAGGAACGAGGGACCGTGGGACGACGAGGAACCGCCGTGAGGGAACGGCCGTAGGGCGGCCGGCGGCCGTCAGTCCTTTGGTCCGGACCCCGCCAGCAGCCGGTCGACGATCTCCTCGACGCGCTCGCGCAGCCCCTCCTGGCTCTTGCCGCCGTCCAGGCGCTCGCCGTCCACCACGTACGTGGGCGTGCCCGTCACGCCGATCGCCTTGCCCTCGGCCTGGTCGGCGTCCACGATCAGGATGTGCCGGCCGTCGATGAGCGCGGTGTCGAACTCGTCGGCGTCCAGGCCCAGTTCCCGGGCCACCTCGACCAGGAGGGGTTCTCCCGCACGGCCCAGTTCCTCGACCCGGGCGAGCACCGCCTCGACGTACGGCCACAGCTGCCCTTGCACGGCGGCCTCCTCGGCGGCCTGCGCGGCGGCGAAGGCGTGCTGGTGCTTCTCCAGCGGGAAGTGCCGCAGCCGCAGCTCCAGCCGGTCGCCGTAGCGTGCGCGCAGCGCGCGCAGGTCGTCCAGCGCGGTGCGGCAGTCCGGGCACTGCAGTTCGCACCAGACCTCGAGAACGGGGACCGTGCGTGCGGGGGAGGAGTCGCTCATGCCCCCCAGTCTTCCAGGCCAGCCGCGCGGGGCCCAATCACAGAGGGAAGCGAGCAGCGCCCGGGGCGAGCGCCGTCCTGGCCCGTCCGCGCCGGGGGCGAGCACCGTCCGGGCCCATGAGCGTCCGGAGCGAGCACTGTCCGGGGCCCACCCGCGCCCGGGTGAGCACCGTCCGGGACGATCACCGTCCGGGGCGGCGTCGAGCGGCACCTGCGGAGGAGGCGACCCGGAGATCTCCCTGATGTCCGTCCCGGCCGTGGCCTCCCGGCCCGCGGACGGTGCAGGATGGAAGGGACGAACCGCCCCGACCGCAGAGCGCCGCATGGAGGACCGGATGATTGCCGAGACCGTCTGTTCCGCCGTCTCCGCGGCCGGCCTGGGCATCGCCGCGGTCACCGCGTACCGCAGGCGATTCCTCGCGGCGGCCCGCGTCGCCGCCTACTCCCTCGTCCCGGTCGCACTCGTGATGACCGGCGTCGTCGGCTGGTTGGCGTCCACCGCCTTCAGCCCGACCGCCTGGGCGGGCTTCGGCCTGCTCGGCTGCGCCTGGGTGCTCTTCGCGACCACCCGTGCGGTCGAGCGCCGCCGGGGCGGTACGCGCAAGGAGCGCCGGGCGGCGGCCCGCGCCGCGGCGCCCGACGCGGTGGCTCCGGCCGCCTCCGCGCCCTCCCTCGGAGCGTCCGGCCGGCCTGCTGCCCG
This sequence comes from Streptomyces sp. NPDC056160, assembly GCF_042268205.1. Classification (NCBI taxonomy): domain Bacteria; kingdom Bacillati; phylum Actinomycetota; class Actinomycetes; order Kitasatosporales; family Streptomycetaceae; genus Streptomyces; species Streptomyces sp. NPDC056160. Next base: position 29,920 of record NZ_JBHJUW010000003.1, on the reverse strand, counting down.
CCCGGCCGGCACCCCTGCCTCCCGCCCGGCGTCCGCGCCCCGCGCGGAGGAGGACTTCAGCGACATCGAGGCGATCCTGAAGAAGCACGGCATATGACGGGTCCGTGAGGCGCCCTGGTCGACGGAGGGCCCCGGCCCCGCTTCCCCAAGTGATCCCGGAAACGATCAGGCCCGAGCCCGATCCGAAGCGAAGATCATGGAATCCGGCGACGTCCCGGACATTCCGTGCGTGTTGATCGCGCGCCGGGTGCCGACTGCGTCATCATCGCCGCGAAATGGTGGACACGACCCAGAGTGAGGCCGCGCCGCAGAAGGACAAGCCGCGCGGGTGCCTCTTCGCCCTTTCCCAGCCACCGCTGATGATCTTCCTGGCGGTGATCGGGAGTCTGCTGCTCATGGCTGCTTTGCACGACCTGCTGTTGCTGTGAGCCGTACGCGTGGCTCCTCGGCGTCACCCGCCGGGGACCACGGCACCACCGGGAGCGATGTGGGCCGTCAGCCCGCCGCTTCCTTGCGCCGCGCCCGGTACGCGGCCACGTGCAGCCGGTTGCCGCAGGTCCGGCTGTCGCAGTAGCGCCGCGAGCGGTTGCGGGAGAGGTCGACGAAGGCCCGTCGGCAGTCGGGCGCCTCGCAGCGCCTGAGACGCTCCTGCTCCCCAGCGACCACGAAGAACGCGAGCGCCATGCCGCAGTCCGCCGCCAGGTGGTCGGCGACCGAGGCTCCGGGGGCGAAGTAGTGCACGTGCCAGTCGTAGCCGTCGTGGTCCGTGAGCCGGGGAGTGGTACCCGCGGCGGCCACCAGCTCGTTGATCAGCCCGGCGGCGGTACGGGGGTCCGGGGCCGCGAAGATCCCGGCGAACCGGCCGCGGATGCGGCGCACCGACGAGAGATCGAAGGCCGAGAGGATCCCCACATCGCTCATCTCGTGTTTTCGTACGAAGTCCGCGAGCGCCGCGACGTCCGCCAGCCCGTCCGGCGCCGCGTCGTCCTCCGGCGCGGTGTTCACCAGATCGACCACGGTGTCGAGCGCGCACCGGGTGTCGTGGGTGATCAGCACGTTTCGCTCCCTGGCCTGGGGATCGGGCACACGCCCGCCGATGCAGGCCGATGGTAGTGGCTGCGCCGTCACCCCATGCGCGGGCGCACGGGCACGCACCGGCGACGGCCCCCCGGCGGGAGGTCCAAAACCGGTGCGTCCTGTGTGCGGTTGTCCTGGCCCGAGCCGTCTCCCCGAGTGGACGGCAACGGGCAGCTCGAAGGGCCTCGACGGCCTACCGCTAACTTTCCGCGAGGATGTGCGACAGCTCCTGATCGAGATCGAAGTGCCGGCGCTCCGTGCCGGGGGGCACGGCCGCGTCCGTCCGCTTCAGGAAGGACTCCAGGGCCCGCGCAGGGGCCTCGAGCAGGGCCTCGCCCTCCGGGGAACTCAGGGCGATGCACACGACGCCCTGACCATGACTGCGCGACGGCCAGACTCGGACGTCGCCCGTTCCCGTGGGACGGTGAAGCCCTTCGGCGAGGAGGTCGCGGGCGAACACCCACTCGACGGTCTCCTCGGCTCCGGTGTGGAAGGTGGCGTGCACGGCGTAGGGGTCGGCCGTGTCGTACCGCAGGCCTGCGGGGACAGGCAGGGATGACTCGCTCGACACAACGAGGCGCAGGTGCAGCTCGCAGCTGACCGTGGTGTTCATAAGCGCCAGGGCCTTTCGCTCAGTGTGCGCTCGGGGATTCGCACGTCGGCGAAATCGACATGCCACCTACGGTGCCGTTGTAAACCCCTCTGAGTGTTTTGCCTGGCTTTACGTAACTCTTCCGGCCGAGAACCCGTTCGGGCGGTACGCCCATTCCGGTGACGGGTTTCTCTCCGGTAGGGTTCAGCCGTATGAATACGGGGAGTGACCGGCGGGGTGAGGTTGCCGGGGCGTCGGACGGAGCGAAGACGGAGGCGGAGGCGGACGAGGGGCAGGGCCGGCGGGGCCTCGGCTCCCGGGCGCCGGAATTCATCCGGTCACGCCGCGTGCTCCACGTGAGCTGGCAGGTCGGTGTCTTCGTCGTCGGTCTGGCGGTCGTCGTCACCGGCGTCATCCTGCTCCCGCTGCCCGGACCGGGCTGGGTGGTGATCTTCGGCGGCATGGCGATCTGGGCGACCGAGTTCGTCTGGGCCCAGCTGGTGCTCCGCTGGACCAAGCGCAAGGTCACCGAGGCGGCCCAGCGGGCCCTCGACCCCGAGGTGCGCCGCCGCAACATCATCCTGACGGTGACCGGCGTCGTGATCATCGCCGTCCTGCTCGGCGTCTACCTGTGGAAGTTCGGTCTCGTCATGCCCTGGGAGATCAGGAACCAGTGACCGGGCCGGACCGGGCCGGCGCAAGGCGGTCCGGTCCGCCCGCGGCCCCTTCCGGCCCCCTGGTCCCGGGCACTGCCTGACATGCGGTAATGTTCTTCCTGTGCCCGGGCGATTAGCTCAGTGGGAGAGCGCTTCGTTCACACCGAAGAGGTCACTGGTTCGAACCCAGTATCGCCCACCCGGACGACGGCCCGTCTGCGAACACGCAGGCGGGCCGTTTTCGTGTCCTGCGGGGCGGCACCGAAAGCGGGGCGGCCGCCAGTGCGGTGACGGTCCGTTACTTGCGACGGTGTGCCGGGGAGCGCACCGCAGGGATCAACCGCATCATTGCTCTCTTCGAGAAGAAGTATCCGAAGATCAGTGAAGACGGACTTTTGGGACCGGCGGACTTTTGAGACCGCTTTCTTTCGGGAGGAGTTCCGGCCCCGGGACTCCGGCGTAAATCCACCGGGCGTTTTCCGAAACCCCGTCACTTCCCTTCGGCAGTACGACAGGAACAGGCGACGTCCTCCGGCCGGGGGCGGTCCCGGCCGCGCCGTCGGGCAGACTGGGTCCATGGACTGGACGCACTACCGCTTCCGCAGCCTGTGGCCCCTGCCCGCGCCGCCCGCCACCGTGTACACGGCACTGGAGAGGGTCGAGGACTACCCGCGGTGGTGGCGCCAGGTGCGCGAGGTCCGGCGGACCGACGACGTCACCGGCGTCATCCGGATCCGCTCCCTCCTGCCGTACGACATGACCTTCACCGCCCGCGAGGTGCGTCGCGATCCGGCGGCCGGTGTCCTGGAGGTGGCGATGAGCGGGGACGTCGACGGCTGGGCGTGCTGGACCCTGGCCGCGCGCGGCACCGGCACCCTGGTCCGCTACGACCAGGTCGTCGACGTGCACAAACCGCTGCTCAGGCGGCTGGCCGTACCGGGCAGGCCCGTCTTCCGGCTCAACCACCGGCTCATGATGCGCGCCGGACGGCGCGGGCTGGCGGCGCACCTCGAAGCGGTTTGAAGGAAGGCCCCGGGGCCCTGTATTGTTCAGTGCGTTCCCGGGCGATTAGCTCAGTGGGAGAGCGCTTCGTTCACACCGAAGAGGTCACTGGTTCGAACCCAGTATCGCCCACCGGGAAAGGCCGGTCCGCATCGTCGGACCGGCCTTCTTCATGCCGCCGCGGGCAGCTGCGGGCGCAGCGGCCAGGACGGGTCCACCGTCTCCTCCGTGCCGGTGCGCGCGAACCACGCCTGCAGGCCGCGGGCCTGTGCCGCGTGCCAGCCGGTCTGCAGGGCGTGCAGCTCGGTGGGGGACAGGCGCTCCAGCCGGGCCGCGAAGCGGCGGCCGAGCGCCCGGACGACCTCCAGCGCGGCCAGCGCGTCCGCCGCCGCGTCGTGCGCGTCGGCCAGCGCCACCTCGTAGTGCGCGCACAGATCGGTCAGGGTGCGCCGGCCCTTGCGGTAGCGGTCGAGGTGCTTGTCCAGCACCCGCGGATCGAGCACGCAGAGCGGAGACGCCTCCAGCCGGCGGCCCAGCGAGGACGCGCGGTGCCGGCGCAGCTCCCGGTCGAGCAGCGTCAGGTCGAACGGCGCGTTCATCACCACGAGCGGGCGGCCCAGCGCGGCCTGTTCCGCCAGCTCCTCGGCTATCTCGTGCATCACCGGGGCGGGCCAGCGCCCGTTGCGGTGCAGATGGTCCTCCGTCAGCCCGTGCACCGCCGTCGCGGCCTCGGGCACGGGCACCCCCGGGTTCACCAGCCAGCGCACCGTGCGCGGCCGGGCCCCCGGGGCGTCCTGGACGACGACGGCGGCCGACACGATGCGGTCGGTCTCGACGTCGACGCCCGTGGTCTCCGTGTCGAAGGCGGCCAGCGGCCCCTCGTACCAGCAGCACGTCATGTCGACCAACTCCTCGCTCCACCCGGGCGGCTGACGTGCCGTCCGCCGCCCGATCCGGTGATACCCGGGCCGTTTGCGCCGTACGCCGGAAGGAGACAACAGGAGTACGGGTCTTTGCAGTTCACGGACCCGCCGCGGGGACCGGGGCCCGCGCCCCGACGACTCACCCGGCAACCACCCGGCATTCACTTCGGCACGCACTCAGCAGTTCGCTCAGCACTGCACTCGGCATCTCACTCGGTAATCACCTTGGTTCGGAAGGCTGTTGGTCATGGTGATGGCGCAGCCCGAGCGGGGCGGGCTGCTGCCCGACCGCGCGGGCACCCGGCGCGGCACGCTCGCCACCACCGCCTGCATGGAGACCCTGCAGGTGGGCTACCTCCACGCGGTCGCCGCCGCGGCCGGCTGCTCGCTGTCCCAGCCCTTCCCGGACAACGGCATCGACTGGCACGTCAGCCACAGTGCCCCCGGACACACCGTCGACGACGAGGTGACCATCAAGGTGCAGCTGAAGTGCACGTACCAGATCCCGCCCCACCCGCCGGGCCCGTACTTCTCCTTCACCCTGGACAACGCCCACCTGGCGAAGCTCGCCCGTACCCCGGTCTCGGTCCACAAGATCCTTGTCGTGATGATCGTGCCGCGCTCCCAGGGCCAGTGGCTGCGGGCCGGGCACGACCGGCTCGACCTCAGGCACTGCTGCTACTGGGTCAACCTCGCCGGCCACCCCGTCACGGGCCGGCACCGCACCACCGTGCGCATACCGACCGCGCGCATCTTCGACGACCGGGCCCTGTGCGAGATCATGACGCGGGTCGGGACGGGAGGCAGACCATGACGCACCGCCCCCTCGACGAGCCCCTGCGGCCGGTGCGACCGCACCCCGTCGACACCGGCACCCCCCGCCCCGCCGACGTGGACCCGGCCGTGCTCGCCGCCCTGCTGCACCGGCACGGCTGGCTGCGGCACGGCGGTGCTGCCGGACAGTACGGCCGCTGGACACCGCCCGGGCCCGGCGGCGCCGCGACGAGCCTGCTGGTGCCCGTCAGCCGGGCCTTCCCCGACAGCGACGACCTGCTCGGCGAGGCGCTGGACGCACTGGCCCGCAGCCGGACGCCGTCCGCGCGCGCCGTGCTGGTCGCCCTCGCCGTGCCCAGTGACGAGATCCACTGGTGGCGGGACGTGCCGGGCGGCCCCGCGGGGACCGCGCCCTGGACCGTCGAGGAGCGGCTGCGCTCCGCCGCCCGGCAGACGCTGCTCGCCGCCGCGCTCGCCACGCGCGCGCGTGCCGGGTACCACGGCGCACGGCACCGCCGCCCGGCCGCCGCCTGCCTCGGTCACGTCCTCGTCGGCTCCGCGACCGGCGGCGGCAGCCTGACCGCGCTCGTGCCCGTCGATCCAGCCCGGCCGCTGGCCGTACGGCTCCACCAAGCGGTCCACGCCGTCCGCGAGGCCATCGACTACCGGCGGGCCACCGGCGCCCTGGACGTCTTCGACGGCGCGGTCCGGGCCGGCGCCAGCCGCGAGCTGACCGAGGCCCTGGTCGCACTGGTGCGCGGCACCGAGGGTGCCCGGATCGCGGTCGACTGGGCACCGGCCGCGGGCGTCCCGGCGGACTGCGCCGCCGCCGAGGCCGTCGAGTTCTCGCCCGGCGACCTGCCCGTCCTGCGCGAGGCGGGCGCCCGCTACCTGCGCACCGAGCCGTCCGTACCCGTACGTGTCACCGGCGCCGTGGTCCGGATGCGCAGGACCCAGCCGCACGGCGAGGGCACGGTGCGGCTGCGGGTGCTCTCGGGCGCCGAGGTGCCCTACGTCCGCGTGACCCTGGACGAGGAGGACTACCGCACCGCCGGGCACGCCCACCTCGTCGGCCTGCCGGTGCGGGTGCTCGGCCGGCTGGAGAGCCGGGGCGGCTTCCGCCGTCTCACGGGCGCCTGCGAGGTCGTCCCCGTGCACGTGGACGACGAGGAGCGGGACCGGTTGATGAAGTCGCTGCAGGAGGAGCCGAAGGACACGGACTTCTTCGGGGACCCGGACCCGGGGCAGGAGCCCGCCCCGGACGCCTGAGGGACAACCGCTTCGCGGAGCGCACCCGTGTCTCGGTACCATCCCAGTCATGCGCGCGCTCCCGGTATGGCGCCGCACCCACCTTCAGTCAGGAGAGACCGGTGTCAGACGTCCGTGTGATCATCCAACGCGATTCCGAGCGGGAAGAGCGCACGGTGACGACGGGCACCACGGCCGCCGACCTCTTCGCCGGCGAGCGCTCGATCGTCGCCGCGCGCGTGGGCGGCGAACTGAGGGACCTGGCGTACGAGGTCCAGGACGGCGAGACCGTCGAGGCCGTCGAGATCTCCTCCGAGGACGGCCTGAACATCCTGCGCCACTCCACCGCGCACGTCATGGCCCAGGCCGTGCAGGAGCTGTTCCCCGAGGCCAAGCTGGGCATCGGCCCGCCGGTCCGGGACGGCTTCTACTACGACTTCGACGTCGAGCGGCCCTTCCACCCCGATGACCTCAAGGCCATCGAGAAGAAGATGCAGGAGATCCAGAAGCGCGGGCAGAAGTTCGCCCGCCGTGTGGTCACCGACGAGGAGGCCCGCGCGGAGCTGGCCGACGAGCCGTACAAGCTGGAGCTGATCGGCCTCAAGGGCTCGGCCTCGGCCGACGACGGCGCGGACGTCGAGGTCGGCGCCGGCGAGCTGACCATCTACGACAACCTGGACGCCAAGACCGGCGAGCTGTGCTGGAAGGACCTCTGCCGCGGTCCGCACCTGCCCTCCACCCGCCTGATCCCGGCGTTCAAGCTGATGCGCAACGCGGCCGCCTACTGGCGCGGCAGCGAGAAGAACCCGATGCTCCAGCGCATCTACGGCACCGCCTGGCCGTCCAAGGACGAGCTGAAGCAGCACCTCGACTTCCTCGCCGAGGCCGAGAAGCGCGACCACCGCAAGCTGGGCAACGAGCTGGACCTGTTCTCGATCTCCGACCAGATCGGCTCCGGCCTGGCCGTCTTCCACCCCAAGGGCGGCACGATCCGCCGGGTCATGGAGGACTACTCGCGCCGCCGCCACGAGGAGGAGGGCTACGAGTTCGTCTACACCCCGCACGCGACCAAGGGGAAGCTCTTCGAGACCTCGGGCCACCTGGACTGGTACGCCGACGGCATGTACCCGCCCATGCAGCTCGACGAGGGCGTGGACTACTACCTGAAGCCCATGAACTGCCCGATGCACAACCTGATCTTCGACGCGCGCGGCCGGTCCTACCGTGAACTGCCGCTGCGCCTGTTCGAGTTCGGGACCGTGTACCGCTACGAGAAGTCGGGCGTCGTGCACGGCCTGACCCGCTCGCGCGGCTTCACCCAGGACGACGCGCACATCTACTGCACCCGCGAGCAGATGGCCGAGGAGCTCGACAAGACGCTCACCTTCGTGCTGAACCTGCTGCGCGACTACGGTCTGACCGACTTCTACCTGGAGCTGTCCACCAAGGACCCGGAGAAGTTCGTCGGCTCCGACGAGGTGTGGGAGGAGGCCACCGAGACCCTGCGCCAGGTCGGTGAGAAGCAGGGCCTGGAGCTGGTCCCGGACCCGGGCGGCGCCGCGTTCTACGGCCCGAAGATCTCCGTCCAGGTCAAGGACGCGATCGGCCGCACCTGGCAGATGTCCACGGTCCAGCTGGACTTCAACCTGCCGGAGCGGTTCAACCTGGAGTACACGGCGGCCGACGGCTCCAAGCAGCGCCCGGTCATGATCCACCGCGCGCTCTTCGGCTCCATCGAGCGTTTCTTCGCCGTGCTCCTGGAGCACTACGCGGGCGCGTTCCCGGCCTGGCTGGCGCCGGTGCAGGCGCTCGGCATCCCGATCGGCGACGGGCATGTGGAGTACCTGGAGAAGTTCGCCGCCGCGGCGAAGAAGAAGGGCCTGCGGGTCGAGGTCGACTCGTCCTCCGACCGCATGCAGAAGAAGATCCGCAACGCCCAGAAGCAGAAGGTGCCCTTCATGGTCATCGCGGGCGACGAGGACATGGCGAACAACGCCGTCTCCTTCCGCTACCGCGACGGCTCCCAGGAGAACGGCATCCCCTTCGACGAGGCCATCGCGAAGATCGCGAAGGTCGTCGAGGAGCGGACACAGGTCTGATCCGGCCCCGTTGATCCGCCACGCCGTAGGCCCCCGGGAGACTCAGCTCCCCGGGGGCCTTCGCTCGTCGCCCGGTTGCGCGAAACGCTGCATCAGCCACGACGAGAACGAGCCCGTCACCGCGCCCAGCAGCGCCAGCCCGCAGCCCATCAGGCCGACCGCCACCACCCGGCCCGTCGCCGTGACCGGCACGACGTCGCCGTAGCCGACCGTGGCCAGCGTCGAGCAGGCCCACCACACCGAGTCGCCGAACGTGCGGATCGTGGCGTGCGGGGCGCGGTGCTCCACGCCGTACACGCTCAGGGACGCCGCCAGTCCGAGCAGCAGCGCCGACAGGCCCGCGTACAGCATCACCCGCGCCTGCAACGGCCACCGCGGACCCCCGCGCCGGCGCTGCACGGCGTCGTAGACCCGCACGATCCGCACCGGCCTGAGCAGGGGCAGCAGGACGACCAGCGTGTCCAGCCAGTGCCGGCGCACGAAGTGCGCGCCCCGGCCGCTCAGCCGCCAGCGCACGCCGTAGTCGAGGGCGAACACCGCCCAGCTCACGGCCAGCACCGCCCGGCAGCCGACGGCCACGGCCGTGGGCAGGCCCTCGCCGAGGACCAGCACCGCGTACGAGGCGAGGTAGAGCAGGGACGCCACCGCGAGCGGCGCGTCCACCCGCCGCTCCCAGCGGGTCACAGGGCTGTCGTCATCCACCGGCCCAGCTTGGCCGCATCCCGCGCCCCGGGCGCCCCGCCGACACGCCGCGAACAGCCGAAGCCATATGCTGCCTTGCATGACGAGTGAGCCGGAGCAGCAGATCGGAGTGGGGACGCAGGACGCGTTCCAGCGCCTGTGGACGCCCCACCGGATGGCCTACATCCAGGGCGAGAACAAGCCGACCGGTCCGGGGGCCAAGGACGGCTGCCCCTTCTGCGCCATCCCGGCCAAGTCGGACGAGGACGGCCTGATCGTCCGGCGGGGCGAGCAGGTGTACGCGGTGCTCAACCTGTACCCGTACAACGGCGGCCACCTGATGACCGTGCCGTACCGGCACGTCGCCGACTACACCGACCTCACCGGGGCCGAGACCGCGGAGCTGGGCGAGCTGACCAAGCAGGCCATGCGCGCGCTGCGGGCCGCCTCGGGCGCCCACGGGTTCAACATCGGCATGAACCAGGGCACGGTGGCGGGCGCGGGCATCGCCGCCCACCTCCACCAGCACATCGTGCCCCGCTGGGGCGGGGACACGAACTTCATGCCGGTGGTCGGCCACACGCGGGTCCTGCCGCAGCTGCTCGCGGACACCCGGAAGATGCTCGCGGAGGCCTGGCCCGAGTAGACCCGGCCCCCGCGGGCCGGCCCTACGCGTCGTACAGGTCGGCCTTCCTCGGCGAGGCGTCCTGGACCGCGCCGCTGAGCACCGACGAGCGGTTGCCGAACTTCTCCACGTTCACGCCGTTCTCCCTGAGGACCTTCAGCGCGGCGGCGTGCACCACCCGCAGCACCGGGGTGGCGGCGCGCAGCGCGTCGTCGGCCATGAAGCGGTGGCGCCAGGGCTGGTCGGCCCAGGCGTGTCGCAGGCCGAACGGCTCGGGCAGGCCCAGGCTGCCGCCGAGCCAGTTGAGCAGCGGCGGATACCAGGTCAGCGGGGCGCGGGCGGCGAGGCGTACCACTTCGTCGGCGTCGATCAGGGGCAGCTTCACCTTACGGGTCTCCCAGAACCGGAACGCCTTCTGCACCTCCTTCTCCTTGGCCGCGGGCTTGCCGTTGAACAGCGGGTGGACCGGGCCCAGGGCGTGGCCGGTGACCTCGATGCGCAGGGTGTCGTGCAGCACGGTGACCGTGATGAGCATGGTGATCACCAGGTGGCCGTCCCACAGCGTCCACTGCACGCCGAGGTAGTGGCGGTCGCCGCTGCCGAACTGCTGCTTGTTGCAGATGTCCTGGACGGCGTGGCTGCGGATGGTGTACGCGTCCACGTCCGTGCCGCCCGGCCGGGCGACCTCCTTGGCGTTCTCCCCGATCGGCGTGACGATCCAGTGCGTGATCGTGGGCTTGGGGAAGCCGCCGGTGTTGATGGACGTGCGCTCCAGCATGCCGAGGCCGCCCTGGATGGCGGTGATCACGTCCCAGCTGCGGAACGGGTGGAACTCCTTGCCCGGTTCTGCCGACACCAGGTCCTCGGCCAGCTGCCAGCTGCCCCAGCGGGTGCCCATGCCGAGTATGCCCTTGGGGCCGGCGTAGAAGACCGAGTTGGACCGCTGCTCGGCGCTGAGCCGGGCGAGTTCCTTGCGCACCTGCTCGGCGGCGTCGCCCGGGTTGCCGGGGACCGCCTCCGGGATCTTGGCGCCGACGCCGCCGCCGGAGAGCAGGCCCTCCCAGCGCTCGCGCAGGTCGCGCGCGGTGCGTTCACAGATCTGCTTGGCCCAGAACCAGCCGACGACCGGCATGACGACGGCCGCGCGGGCGTACCACGCCCAGAAGCCGTGGAACGGCATCTTGACCAGGAAGAGCGCGGCGAGCGCGCCCATGGCGACCAGCAGGGTGGTGGCGAGCACCCCGGCGCGCCTGTCCTCCCGGCGGCTCATCGTGGTGCGCAGCACGAACACCAGCAGCCACACCAGGAAGCCGGGCAGGAACAGCACCCCGCACAGCACGGTCACCGCCGCGAGCCAGTTGTCACGCTCGCGGCGGATGCGGTGGGCCGCCAGGCAGTGCTCCACGACCACCTGGGGCTCCAGGCCGAAGGACTGGATCAGCGGCTTGCGGCCGGCGCCGAGCATGCGGTCGATGACCGCCCGGGAGAACGCCTCGCCGAGCCGCGGCCGCAGGATCCTCGCCCACGGGCGGGGCGGCTTGACCGTGGACTGGTGCCACTCGTTGTCGGCTTCCTTGATCTTGTCCACTTCGTCGTCCCGGTAGGCCGCGGCGGCCAGCGCGAACGTCGCCGCCGTCTGCCCCGCCGCACCCGACAGGGGAATCTGAGCCCCTGGACTGAAATCGAATCCGTCCGTCACCGCCGCCCCCACTGCCGCCGCCTCTGCACCTGCGGCCTTCCCGACTTCCCTGCCCCGCACACCTGTTGATCAGGTCATCAGCGTATCGGCACCGGCCGGCGCGCGGAGGTGGACGGCCGAAGCCGCCCACCTGTTCGGAGCGAAGAGTTCCGTACGTCCCTGTGCCGTCGCTCCGTTGTGCGCCCGGCGCGCCGACTAGGAGGCCTCACGCTCCTGTTGGCGCCACCGGTCGGCGACCTGCGGCGGCATCGGCTCGTGCCGGGCGTAGCGGCGGTCGAAACGGGCCGTGCCGTGCGACAGGGACCGCAGGTCGATCGCGTACCGGCCGATCTCGATCTCCGGCACCTCGGCCCGCACCAGCGTGCGCCCGCCGCTGACCTGCTCGGTGCCCAGCACCCGGCCGCGCCGTCCGGACAGGTCGCTCATCACGGCCCCCACGTAGTCGTCGCCGACCAGGACGCTCACCTCGGCCACCGGTTCGAGCAGATGGATCTTCGCGTCGGCCGCCGCCTCCCGCAGCGCCAGCGCGCCCGCCGTCTGGAACGCGGCGTCCGAGGAGTCCACCGAGTGCGCCTTGCCGTCCAGGAGCGTGACCCGGACGTCGATCAGCGGATGGCCGGCGGCCACCCCCTTGGCGGCCTGGGCCCGTACGCCCTTCTCCACGGAGGGGATGAACTGCCGGGGCACGGCGCCGCCGACGACCTTGTCGACGAACTCGATGCCCGAGCCGCCCGGCAGCGGCTCCACCTCGATCTCGCAGATCGCGTACTGCCCGTGGCCGCCGGACTGCTTGACGTGCCGGCCCCGGCCCGCCGACCGGTTCGCGAACGTCTCCCGCAGGGAGACCCGGTGCGGGACGACGTCGACCTGGACGCCGTAGCGGCTGCGCAGCCGTTCCAGGGCGACGTCGGCGTGGGCCTCGCCCAGGCACCACAGCACCACCTGGTGGGTGTCCTGGTTCTGCTCCAGGCGCATCGTCGGGTCCTCGGCGACCAGCCGGGCCAGGCCCTGGGAGAGCTTGTCCTCGTCCGCCTTGCTGTGCGCCTGGATGGCGAGGGGCAGCAGCGGATCGGGCATCTCCCACGGGGTCATCAGCAGCGGGTCGTCCTTGGCGGAGAGCGTGTCGCCGGTCTCGGCGCGGCTCAGCCTGGCCACGGAGACCAGGTCGCCCGCGACGGCGTGGGACACGGGGCGCTGCTGCTTGCCGAACGGCGTGGACAGGGCGCCGATCCGCTCGTCGACGTCGTGGTCCTCGTGGCCCCGGTCGGCCAGCCCGTGCCCGGAGACGTGCACCGTCTCGTCCGGGCGCAGGGTGCCGGAGAAGACGCGCACCAGGGAGACCCGGCCGACGTACGGGTCGGAGGAGGTCTTCACGACCTCCGCGACCAGTGGCCCGTCCGGGGCGCACGGCGTCAGCTCGCGCGGGCGGCCGTCGACCGTGGTCACCCCGGGCGCCTCGCGCTCCAGGGGGGTGGGGAAGCCCCGGACGATCAGCTCCAGCAGTTCCACCGTGCCGATGCCCTGCCGGGCGCCCTCGGCGGCCGGGGCGGCGGCGAGCACGGGGAAGAACACCCCGCGTGCGACGGCCCGCTCGAGGTCCTTGACCAGGGTCTCGACGTCGACCGGCTCGCCGCCGAGGTAGCGGTCCATGAGGGTCTCGTCCTCGCTCTCGGCGATGATCCCCTCGATGAGCCGGCCGCGGGCCTCGTCCATGCGCGGCAGCTCGTCCTCGCCCGGCTCGGACTCCTTGCGCTCCCCGGTCGAGTAGTCGAACAGCTTCTGCGTCAGCAGCCCGACCAGGCCGGTGACCGGCGCGTGCCCGTCGGGGCCCTCGGGGCCGTGCAGCGGCAGGTAGAGCGGCAACACCGCGTCGGGGTCGTCCGCGCCGAACGCCCCGGCGCACACCCGGGTCATCTCCTCGAAGTCCGCGCGGGCGGCCTCCAGGTGCGTGATCACGATGGCCCGCGGCATGCCCACGGCCGCGCACTCCTCCCACACCATGCGGGTCGAGCCGTCCACGCCGTCGGAGGCGGAGACGACGAAGAGCGCCGCGTCCGCGGCCCGCAGGCCGGCCCGCAGCTCCCCGACGAAGTCCGCGTAGCCGGGCGTGTCCAGAAGGTTGATCTTGATGCCGTCCCATTCGACGGGCACCAGGGAGAGCTGCACCGAGCGCTGCTGCCGGTGCTCGATCTCGTCGTGGTCCGAGACGCAGCCGCCGTCCTCGACGCGGCCCGCCCGGTTCACCGCTCCCGCTGTCAGCGCGAGGGCCTCCACCAGGGTCGTCTTGCCCGCTCCGGAGTGGCCGACCAGCACCACGTTCCGTAGGGACGCGGGTCGGTCGACCGCCGCTGCCCTGCCGGCGGCCCCGGGATGTGTGTGCGCCTTGTCGCCCATGGTCCTGCCTCCCGTGCACGGTGAGGTCACTGTGGGCGCGGACTCGCGGCACCGCGTCACCGGCGGCTCCTGCGACGCCCGCGGTCATTCGAGCTTTCCACTCCCGTCACGCCGCGTCCATACGAAGGACCCGATCCCGCCTCCCGGGCGTGCTCCGGCACCCCTCGGCAGGCCCCCGGCGGGTGCCCGCGGGTGCCCGGACACCGCCCACGCGCGCGCGTGACTACGATGGGCCAGCCGGTGGCCAGCAGGGGCCGCCCGCCGACAGCGACCCTCGGGAAGGCCATGCTGAACAAGTACGCGCGTGCATTCTTCACGCGTGTCCTCACACCGTTCGCCGCGTTTCTCATCCGCCGGGGAGTGAGCCCCGACACGGTCACGCTCCTGGGCACCGCCGGGGTGATCGCGGGCGCGCTGGTCTTCTACCCCCGGGGCGAGTTCTTCTGGGGCACGGTCGTGATCACGCTCTTCGTCTTCTCCGACCTCGTCGACGGGAACATGGCCCGCCAGCTCGGCCGCTCCAGCCGCTGGGGCGCCTTCCTGGACTCCACGCTGGACCGGGTCGCCGACGGCGCCATCTTCGGCGGCTTCGCCCTGTGGTACGCCGGGCGGGGCGACGACAACATGCTGTGCGCGGTGTCGATCTTCTGCCTGGCCAGCGGCCAGGTGGTGTCGTACACCAAGGCGCGGGGCGAGTCGATCGGGCTGCCCGTCGCCGTCAACGGGCTCGTCGAGCGCGCCGAGCGGCTGGTGATCTCCCTGGTGGCGGCCGGTTTCGCGGGCCTGCACAAGTTCGGCGTGCCCGGCATCCAGTATCTGTTGCCGATCGCCCTGTGGATCGTCGCCGCCGGCAGCCTGGTCACCCTCGTCCAGCGCGTCGTCACCGTGCGCCGTGAGTCGGCCGAGGCGGACGCCGAGGCCGCCCGGCAGGAGAACCAGGGGAGCGGGGCGTCGGCATGAGCGCCCGCGAGCGGCTCGCCGACACCCTCTACGGCCTGGGCTGGAGCACCGTCAAGAAGCTCCCCGAACCCGCCGCCGTACGGCTCGGCCGCACCATCGCCGACCTCGCCTGGAAGCGGCGCGGAAAGGGCGTCCTGCGGCTGGAGGGCAACTACGCGCGCGTGGTGCCCGACGCGTCCCCCGAGCGGCTGGCCGAGCTGTCCCGCGCGGGCATGCGCTCCTACCTGCGCTACTGGATGGAGTCCTTCCGGCTGCCCGCCTGGAGCCCCGAGCGGGTGCGCGGCGGCTTCGCCCCCAAGGACGTGCACCACCTGACCGACGGCCTCGCCTCCGGCAAGGGCGTCGTCCTCGCCCTGCCGCACCTGGCCAACTGGGACCTGGCGGGCGCCTGGGTCACCACCGAACTGGACACGCCCTTCACCACCGTCGCCGAACGCCTCAGGCCCGAGACGCTCTACGACCGGTTCGTCGCCTACCGCGAGGGCCTCGGCATGGAGGTCCTGCCGCACAGCGGCGGCTCCGCCTTCGGCACGCTCGCCCGGCGGCTGCGCGACGGCGGCCTGGTCTGCCTGGTCGCCGACCGCGACCTGTCCGCCTCCGGCGTCGAGGTCGAGTTCTTCGGCGAGACGGCCCGCATGCCGGCCGGGCCCGCCCTGCTCGCCCAGCAGACCGGCGCCCTGCTCCTGCCCGTCACCCTCTGGTACGACGACTCGTCCGTCATGCAGGGGCGCGTCCATCCCCCGATCGAGGTACCCGAGACAGGTACGCGGCCCGAGAAGACGTCTGCCATGACACAGGCGCTGGCCGATGCCTTCGCCTCGGGGATCGCCGACCATCCGGAGGACTGGCACATGCTGCAGCGACTGTGGCTCGCGGACCTGGAACCCCGGCCCGGGGACGGGGAGCGCGCGTGAGGATCGGCATCGTCTGCCCGTACTCCTGGGACGTCCCCGGGGGCGTGCAGTTCCACATCCGCGACCTCGCCGAGTACTTCGTCCGCCTCGGCCACGAGGTGTCCGTCCTCGCCCCCGCCGACGACGACACCCCGCTGCCGCCCTACGTCGTCTCGGCCGGCCGCGCGGTCCCGGTGCCGTACAACGGGTCGGTGGCCCGCCTGAACTTCGGTTTCCTCTCGGCGGCCCGGGTACGGCGCTGGCTGCACGAGGGCCGTTTCGACGTGATCCACATCCACGAGCCCACCTCGCCGTCCCTGGGCCTGCTGACCTGCTGGGCGGCGCAGGGGCCGATCGTGGCCACGTTCCACACCTCCAACCCCCGGTCCAGGGCGATGGTCGCCGCGTACGCCATCCTCCAGGCCGCCCTGGAGAAGATCAGCGCCCGCATCGCCGTGAGCGAGTACGCCCGGCGCACCCTGGTCGAGCACCTCGGCGGGGACGCGGTGGTCATCCCCAACGGCGTCGACGTCGACTTCTTCGCGCGGGCCGAGCCCCGGCCCGAGTGGCAGGGGCGCACGATCGGCTTCATGGGCCGCATCGACGAGCCCCGCAAGGGCCTGCCGGTGCTGATGCGGGCCCTGCCGAAGATCCTCGCCGCCCACCCGGGAGCCCGGCTGCTGGTCGCCGGCCGCGGCGACGAGGAGGAGGCCGTGGCGAGCCTGCCGCGGGAACTGCACGCGCGCGTGCAGTTCCTCGGCATGATCAGCGACGAGGACAAGGCGCGCTTCCTGCGCAGCGTCGACCTGTATGTGGCCCCCAACACCGGGGGAGAGAGCTTCGGCATCATCCTCGTCGAGGCGATGTCCGCCGGTGCGCCGGTCCTCGCCTCCGACCTCGACGCCTTCGCCCAGGTCCTCGACCAGGGCAAGGCGGGCGAGCTGTTCGCCAACGAGGACGCGGACGCGCTCGCCGACGCGGCCGTACGCCTGCTCGCCGACCCGGCCCGCCGGGCCGAACTGCGCGCCCGCGGCAGCGCCCACGTCCGCCGCTTCGACTGGTCGACGGTCGGCGCGGACATCCTCTCCGTCTACGAGACGGTCACCGCGGGCGCCGCGGCGGTGGCCGCCGACGACCGCACCACGGGCCTGCGCGCCCGCCTGGGCCTGGCGCGCGACTGAGCCGGCGGTCCGGCGGGCTCCGGCCGGATGAGCAGGCGGTCCGGCGGGCTCCGAGTGGAGGTGCAGCGTGTGCGGCGTCGCCGGGGTTCGCCGGGGTCCGCCGGTGCGTCGGGGCCGGGTCGGGTGTGCCCGCCAGGTGTGTGAGGGGCACGGCTCCGGTGCGAACACGGGGATGCACGTGAGGAACCGTCGTAGGCCCCGCTGACCGAGGGCCGGCGCGTCCCTCAGCAGGGCACGCCCCCCGGAAACGTCCTCCGGTGTGCGCGGGGCACGGTTCCCGTACGACCGAGGGCGCGCACTCCGGGGACCGGGCCCCGCGCCGGGCGGGCGCACTTCCCGAACGGGACCGGGGCAAGCCCCGTGCCGGCCGGCGCACCTCACGCGCGGGACCAGCACACACCCGTACGGGACCGCACACCCCGGGACAGGCGCCCCCTCGTACGGGACCAGCGCCCCCCGCCCACGACGAGCCGCCCCCACCGGCGGCAGCCGCCCCTCCCCGCCCCGGTAGCCTTGCCGCCCGTGACCGCAACGCTCATCTGGATCCTTGTCGCGCTCGTCGCCGTCGGGCTGTACCTGAGCTGGACGGCGGGACGGCTGGACCGGCTGCACGCACGGATCGACGCCGCCCGGGCCGCGCTCGACGCCCAGTTGCTGCGCCGTGCCTCCGTGGCCCAGGAACTGGCCACCTCGGGAGTGCTCGACCCGGCCGCCTCGATCGTGCTCTACGAGGCCGCGCACGCCGCCCGGCAGACCGAGGAGGACCAGCGGGAGGTCGCCGAGAGCGAGCTGAGCCAGGCGCTGCGGGTGGTGTTCGCCGAGACGCAGCAGGTGGAGGCGGTCCGTGCCGTCCCCGGCGGGGAGGCGGCGGCGCGTGAACTGGCCGAGGCGGTGCGCCGCGTGCCGATGGCCCGCCGCTTCCACAACGACGCTGTCGGCGCGGCCCGCAGACTGCGCCAGCACCGCAAGGTCCGCTGGTTCCGCCTGGCCGGGCACGCCCCGTTCCCCCTTGCCTTCGAGATGGACGACGAACCGCCGCAGGCACTGGTCGAGCGCGTCGCCTAGCGGCCCCCGGCGCCGGCGCGCCCAGGGCGGCGAGGTGACGTCGGCGATCTGGACCCCGGCGCGACGGCCGCGGGTGGCCGTCCCGCCGAAGGGCAGCGCCGAAAAGGATCCACCCACTCACCATTGGCCCTTGCCGTGGACTGGTCCACTCGCGTTTCCTCTGGGGTGCATCAACCCCCTCTTTCCCCCCGAGTGAGGTCACCCGTGTCCACCACGCTTCCCGAATCCGCCCAGGCTCCCGAGACCGGCACCGCGCGCGTCAAGCGCGGCATGGCCGAGCAGCTCAAGGGCGGCGTGATCATGGACGTCGTCACGCCGGAGCAGGCGAAGATCGCCGAGGACGCGGGCGCCGTCGCCGTCATGGCCCTGGAGCGGGTCCCGGCCGACATCCGCAAGGACGGCGGCGTGGCCCGCATGTCCGACCCGGACATGATCGAGGGCATCATCGAGGCCGTCTCCATCCCGGTCATGGCCAAGTCCCGCATCGGCCACTTCGTCGAGGCGCAGGTCCTGCAGTCGCTCGGCGTGGACTACATCGACGAGTCCGAGGTCCTCACCCCGGCCGACGAGGTCAACCACTCCGACAAGTGGGCCTTCACCACCCCCTTCGTCTGCGGCGCCACCAACCTCGGTGAGGCCCTGCGCCGCATCGCCGAGGGCGCGGCCATGATCCGCTCCAAGGGCGAGGCCGGCACCGGCAACGTCGTCGAGGCGGTCCGCCACCTGCGCCAGATCAAGGGCGAGATCGCCAAGCTGCGCGGCTGCGACAACAACGAGCTGTACGCCGCCGCCAAGGAGCTGCGCGCCCCCTACGAACTGGTCAAGGAGGTCGCCGAACTGGGCAAGCTCCCGGTGGTCCTCTTCTCGGCCGGCGGTGTGGCCACCCCCGCCGACGCCGCGCTGATGCGCCAGCTCGGCGCCGAGGGCGTCTTCGTCGGCTCCGGCATCTTCAAGTCCGGCGACCCGGCCAAGCGCGCCGCAGCCATCGTGAAGGCCACCACCTTCTACGACGACCCGAAGATCATCGCGGACGCGTCCCGCGACCTGGGCGAGGCCATGGTCGGCATCAACTGCGACACCCTCCCCGAGGCCGAGCGCTACGCCAACCGCGGCTGGTAACACCCCATGAGCAGCGAAGCCCCTGTCATCGGCGTCCTGGCCCTCCAGGGCGACGTACGGGAGCACCTCATCGCCCTGGCCGCGGCCGACGCCGTGGCCAGGCCGGTCAGGCGCCCCGAAGAACTCGCCGAGGTGGACGGCCTGGTCCTGCCCGGCGGCGAGTCCACCACCATCTCCAAACTCGCCGTCCTCTTCGGCGTGATGGAGCCTCTGCGCGCGCGCGTGCGGGACGGCATGCCGGTCTACGGCACCTGCGCCGGCATGATCATGCTGGCCGACAAGATCCTCGACCCGCGCTCCGGCCAGGAGACCGTCGGCGGCATCGACATGATCGTGCGCCGCAACGCCTTCGGGCGGCAGAACGAGTCCTTCGAGGCCGCCGTGGACGTCAAGGGCGTCGAGGGCGATCCCGTGGAGGGCGTCTTCATCCGCGCACCCTGGGTCGAGTCCGTCGGCGCCGGGGCCGAGGTGCTCGCCGAGCACGGCGGCCACATCGTCGCGGTCCGGCAGGGCAACGCGCTGGCCACGTCGTTCCACCCGGAGCTGACCGGCGACCACCGCGTGCACGCCCTGTTCGTCGACATGGTGCGCGCGATGCGGGCGGCGGAGTCCTTGTAGGATCTCCGGGGGTACCTCCCGGCTGCTTGAGGCACGGGGGCGTTCGTACAGGATGGGTTTACGCGAAGGAGACAGGCAGATGTCCGGCCACTCTAAATGGGCCACGACGAAGCACAAGAAGGCCGTCATCGATGCCAAGCGCGGCAAGCTCTTCGCGAAGCTGATCAAGAACATCGAGGTCGCGGCGCGTATGGGCGGCGTCGACCTGGACGGCAACCCGACGCTCTACGACGCCGTGCAGAAGGCCAAGAAGCAGTCGGTCCCGAACAAGAACATCGACTCCGCGATCAAGCGCGGTGGCGGTCTCGAGGCCGGCGGTGCCGACTACGAGACGATCATGTACGAAGGCTACGGTCCGAACGGCGTCGCGGTGCTCATCGAGTGCCTCACCGACAACCGCAACCGCGCCGCCTCCGACGTCCGCGTCGCCATGACCCGCAACGGCGGCTCCATGGCCGACCCGGGCTCGGTGTCGTACCTGTTCAACCGCAAGGGCGTCGTGATCGTCCCCAAGGGCGAGCTGACCGAGGACGACGTCCTTACGGCCGTCCTGGACGCGGGTGCCGAGGAGGTCAACGACCTCGGTGAGAGCTTCGAGGTGCTCAGCGAGGCCACCGACCTGGTCGCGGTCCGCACCGCCCTCCAGGACGCCGGCATCGACTACGACTCCGCCGACGCCAACTTCGTCCCGACCATGCAGGTCGAGCTGGACGAGGAGGGCGCCAAGAAGATCTTCAAGCTGATCGACGCCCTGGAGGACAGCGACGACGTGCAGAACGTCTTCGCCAACTTCGACGTCAGCGACGAGGTCATGGAGAAGGTCGACGCCTGACGCTGCGCACGCACGGCGGTCCCGGCGGGCCGGAGGGACACGTCCCCCGGCCCGCCGCCGTTGTCAGTGGCACCCGATAGCCTGCGCGGACAGGAGATCGAAGGGAAAGATCGCGTGCGCGTACTGGGGGTGGACCCGGGGCTGACCCGCTGCGGGGTCGGTGTCGTGGAGGGCGTCGCGGGCCGGCCGCTGACCATGGTCGGCGTAGGCGTGGTCCGCACGCCCGCGGACGCCGACCTCGGCCACCGCCTGGTCGCCGTCGAGCAGGGCATCGAGCAGTGGCTGGACGAGCACCGCCCGGAGTACGTCGCGGTGGAGCGCGTCTTCAGCCAGCACAACGTCCGTACGGTGATGGGCACCGCCCAGGCCAGCGCCGTCGCCATCCTGTGCGCCTCCCGCCGCGGCATCCCCGTCGCCCTGCACACCCCGAGCGAGGTCAAGGCCGCCGTCACCGGCAGCGGCCGGGCCGACAAGGCCCAGGTGGGCGCCATGGTCACCCGCCTGCTCCGGCTCGCCGCGCCCCCGAGACCCGCCGACGCCGCGGACGCGCTCGCGCTCGCCATCTGCCACATCTGGCGCGCCCCCGCGCAGAACCGGCTCCAGCGTGCCGTGGCCCTGCACACCGCCACAGCGCGCACGAGCGCCCCGCCGCGGCAGACAGCACCGCCCCCCGAGACAGCTCCGCACACGAAAGGCCGGACGGCATGATCGCCTTCGTCAGCGGCACGGTCGCCGCACTCGCCCCCGACACCGCGGTGATCGAGGTCGGCGGCGTCGGGATGGCCGTTCTGTGCACCCCGAACACCCTCTCCACGCTCCGTACGGGACAGCCCGCCAAGCTGCACACCTCGCTGGTCGTCCGCGAGGACTCGCTGACCCTGTACGGCTTCGCGGACGACGACGAGCGTCAGGTCTTCGAACTGCTCCAGACCGCCAGCGGCGTCGGCCCCCGCCTCGCCCAGGCCATGCTCGCCGTGCACGCCCCCGACGCCCTGCGCCGCGCCGTCGCCACCGGCGACGAGAAAGCCCTCACCGCCGTCCCCGGCATCGGCAAGAAGGGCGCCCAGAAGCTGCTCCTCGAACTGAGGGACCGCCTCGGCGAACCGGTCGGCGCGCCCGCGGTCGGCGCACCCGTCACCCAGGGCTGGCGCGACCAGCTGCACGCCGCCCTCATCGGACTGGGCTACGCCACCCGGGAGGCCGACGAGGCCGTCACAGCCGTCGCACCGCAGGCCGAGGCCGCCGGAGGCACCCCCCAGGTGGGGCAGCTCCTGAAGGCGGCCCTGCAGACCCTGAACCGAGCCCGCTGACGCACCGGGCCCCCGCTAGGAGACATCCGCAGTGAACTGGGACGACACGCCCGACACCGACGCCGCCGAGCGGCCCGCCGGACCCCCCGCCGAGCGGCTGGTGGGCTCTGTCGCCGACCACGAGGACCAGGCCGTCGAGGCCGCCCTGCGCCCCAAGGACCTGGGCGAGTTCATCGGCCAGGAAAAGGTCCGCGAACAGCTCGACCTCGTGCTGCGCGCCGCACGCGCGCGCGGTGCCACCGCCGACCACGTGCTGCTCTCCGGTGCCCCCGGCCTCGGCAAGACCACCCTGTCGATGATCATCGCGGCGGAGATGGGCGCGCCCATCCGCATCACCTCGGGCCCCGCCATCCAGCACGCCGGCGACCTCGCCGCCATCCTCTCCTCCCTCCAGGAGGGCGAGGTGCTCTTCCTCGACGAGATCCACCGCATGTCGCGGCCCGCCGAGGAGATGCTGTACATGGCGATGGAGGACTTCCGCGTCGACGTGATCGTCGGCAAGGGCCCCGGCGCCACCGCCATCCCGCTCGAACTGCCCCCCTTCACCCTGGTCGGCGCCACCACCCGGGCCGGACTGCTGCCGCCCCCGCTGCGCGACCGCTTCGGCTTCACCGCGCACATGGAGTTCTACGAGCCCGCCGAACTGGAGCGTGTCGTGCACCGTTCGGCGCAACTGCTCGACGTGGAGATCGAGGCCGACGGCGCCGCCGAGATCGCCGGCCGCTCCCGGGGCACGCCCCGCATCGCCAACCGCCTGCTGCGCCGGGTGCGGGACTACGCGCAGGTCAAGGCCGACGGGATCATCACCCGCGAGATCGCCGGGGCGGCCCTCGCCGTCTACGAGGTCGACGCCCGCGGCCTCGACCGGCTCGACCGGGCGGTCCTCCAGGCGCTGCTGAAGCTGTTCGGCGGCGGCCCGGTCGGCCTGTCGACGCTCGCCGTCGCGGTGGGGGAGGAGCGCGAGACCGTCGAGGAGGTCGCCGAGCCCTTCCTCGTCCGCGAGGGCCTGCTGGCCCGCACCCCCCGCGGCCGGGTGGCCACCCCGGCGGCCTGGGCGCATCTCGGCCTCACCCCGCCCGGTGCGCCGGGCGGGGGAAACGGACAACAAGACCTGTTCGGGGCGTGACGGCGATCCATTGGCCCGGGGAGGAACCCAGGTGCCATGCTGAGCGTTGTTCCTTGCGCGCGGACTCCCTTAGACTCCGCCGATGCCGCCCTTGTCGGCACCATGCACACCCCCAACCATCAGGCCGCTCCCCATCGCGGTCGTGTGAAGGAAGTTCCGACCCGTGAGTCTCGTGACCCTCCTCCCGTTCATCGTGCTCATCGGGGCCATGTTCCTGATGACCCGGTCGGCCAAGCGCAAGCAGCAGCAGGCCGCCACCATGCGGAACCAGATGCAGCCCGGTAGTGGAATCCGCACCATCGGGGGCATGTACGCGACGGTCAAGGAGGTCAACGACGACACGGTCCTCGTCGACGCCGGGCCGGGCGTCGAACTGCTCTTCGCCAAGAACGCGATCGCGACCGTCCTGTCCGACGACGAGTACAACCGCATCGTCCACGGCATCGAGCACGACCTGAAGTCCGACGCCGACATCGTCCCCGACGACGCCTCCTCCCTCACCGAGACCGACGAGCCCGCCGCCGACGCTTCCGCCGCCTCCGACGACAAGCCCATCGACCTCGGCAAGAAGGACGCGGCCGAGGCGGAGGAGCCCGCCGACGCCCCCACCGAGGCGAAGACGGACGCAGAGCCGAAGAAGACCGACGGCGACTCCGAGGCGAAGTAGTCACCACCCAGGGCGCGCGGCACCGCCCGCGCGCCCTGGGACGTGTTCACTTCGCGCGGGATCCCGACACCATGTCATGGCCGCCCACCGGGCCCACCGGCGCGGAGCGGCCCGAGAGGGAGTACGAGAAGGTGGCAGCACCTAAGAAGGGCCGGAGCGCGAGCGCCCAGAGCAAGCCATGGCGCTCGCTGGCCCTCATCCTGATCGCCATCGTGGCGCTCACCGGAGGCATGTTCGCCTCAGGGCACACCACCCCGCGCCTCGGCATCGACCTGGCCGGCGGTACGAGCATCACCCTGCGGGCGGTCCCCGAGCGCGGTCAGGAATCCGCGATCAACAAGACCAACATGGACACCGCGGTCGACATCATGAACCGCCGTGTCAACGGTCTCGGTGTCTCGGAGGCCGAGGTCCAGACCCAGGGCGATCGCAACATCATCGTCAACATCCCCAAGGGCACGAACTCCAAGCAGGCCCGGGAGCAGGTCGGTACCACCGCGAAGCTGTACTTCCGCCCGGTGCTGGCCACCGAGCCCTCCGGTGCGCAGGCCCCACCCAGCCCGACGCCGAACCCCTCCTCCAGCGCCTCCGGCAAGCCCGGTGCCACTGGTGACAAGGCCACGGACAAGACCGGCGGCAAGGACAAGACGCCCTCCGGCTCCGGCAGCCCCTCGGCGACCAAGCAGGGCCGCGCCGTCACCGACGGCCTGAAGGCCGACGCCACCCCCACCAACGGTGCCACGGGGAGCCCGGACCCGAAGACGTCCACCACCCCGAAGGGGTCCACGCCCCCGAAGGGCTCCGCCTCCCCGTCGGCGGGCGGCGACGCCAACGCCAAGCTCCAGGCCCAGTACGCCGCCCTGGACTGCTCCAAGGAGTCGGTCCGCGCCACGGCCGGCAAGGGCGTCAAGCCCACCGAGCCGACCGTCGCCTGCGGCAAGGACTCGCAGGGCCTGTGGTCGAAGTTCCTCCTCGGCCCCGCCGCCGTGGACGGCACCGATGTGAAGAAGGCCCAGGCCGTCTTCAACACGCAGAACGGCTCGGGCTGGACCGTCACCATGGAGTTCACCTCCAAGGGCGCCAAGAAGTTCGCGGACGTCACCGGCAAGCTGGCCCAGAACCAGACGCCGCAGAACGAGTTCGCCATCGTCCTGGACGGCAACGTCGTCTCCAACCCGTACGTCCAGCAGGCGCTGACCGGCGGCAACGCGGAGATCTCGGGCCGCTTCACCCAGTCCGAGGCCCAGGGCCTGTCCAACATGCTGTCCTACGGTGCGCTGCCGCTGACCTTCAAGGAGGACAGCGTCACCACCGTCACCGCCGCGCTCGGCGGAGACCAGCTGCACGCCGGCCTCATCGCGGGCGCCATCGGCCTCGCCCTGGTCGTCATCTACCTGCTGATCTTCTACCGCGGCCTGTCGGTCATCGCGATCCCCTCGCTGCTGGTCTCGGCGATCCTCACCTACGTGATCATGGCGCTGCTCGGCCCGGCCATCGGCTTCGCGCTGAACCTGCCGGCCGTGTGCGGTGCCATCGTGGCGATCGGCATCACGGCGGACTCGTTCATCGTGTTCTTCGAACGCATCCGGGACGAGATCCGCGAGGGCCGGTCGCTGCGGCCCTCCGTGGAGCGCGCCTGGCCGCGCGCCCGCCGCACCATCCTCGTCTCCGACTTCGTGTCCTTCCTCGCCGCCGCGGTGCTCTTCATCGTCACCGTCGGCAAGGTGCAGGGCTTCGCGTTCACCCTCGGGCTCACCACCGTGCTCGACGTGGTGGTCGTGTTCCTGTTCACCAAGCCGCTGATGACGATCCTCGCCCGCAGGAAGTTCTTCGCGAACGGCCACAAGTGGTCCGGCCTCGACCCCAAGGCCCTGGGTGCCAAGCCTCCGCTGCGCCGCACCCGCCGCCCCAACCGTCCCACCGGCCCCGTCGACCCGAAGGAGGCGTGAGATGTCGAAGATCGGCAGCATCGGCGCCCGACTCCACCGTGGCGAGGTCGGCTACGACTTCGTCAAGAACCGCAAGATCTGGTACGGCATCTCCATCCTGATCACCATCACGGCCATCCTCGGCCTGGCGGTGCGCGGCCTGAACATGGGCATCGAGTTCCAGGGCGGAGCGGTCTTCACCACGCCGAAGCACATGAGCGCCTCGGTCGCCGACACCGAGACGTTCGCGCAGGACGCATCCGGCCACGACGCGATCGTGCAGAAGCTCGGCGACGGCAGCCTGCGCATCCAGATCGCCGGCATCGACACCGGCAAGTCCGACCAGATCAAGGACGCGCTCTCCAAGGACCTGAAGGTCAACGCCGAGCAGATCAACGCCGACCTGGTCGGCCCCAGCTGGGGTGAGCAGATCGCCAGCAAGGCCTGGGAGGGCCTGGCGATCTTCATGGTCCTCGTCGTGATCTACCTGGCCATCGCCTTCGAGTGGCGCATGGCCGTGGCCGCCCTGGTCGCCCTGATCCACGACATCACGATCACCACCGGCATCTACGCCCTCGTCGGCTTCGAGGTCACACCCGGCACGGTGATCGGTCTGCTGACGATCCTCGGTTACTCGCTCTACGACACGGTCGTCGTCTTCGACAGCCTCAAGGAGCAGACGAAGGACATCACCAAGCAGAGCCGCTGGACCTACAGCGACCTGGCCAACCGCTCCATCAACGGCACCCTGATGCGCTCCATCAACACCACCGTGGTCGCGCTGCTGCCGGTGGCGGGCCTGCTGTTCATCGGCGGCGGCGCGCTCGGCGCGGGCATGCTCAATGACATCTCGCTCTCCCTGTTCGTCGGTCTGGCCGCCGGTGCGTACTCCTCGATCTTCATCGCCACGCCGCTCGTCGCCGACCTCAAGGAGCGCGAGCCGCAGATGAAGGCCCTCAAGAAGCGCGTTCTGGCCAAGCGGGCGCAGGCCGGCACCGAAGGCGCCCCGGTGGCCGGCGCGCCCGAGGACGCCCCGGACTTCGACGACGAGCCCGAGGACGCCGCAGCCGCCGTGGTCGGCCCGCGCAACCAGCCCGCCTCCCGCGGCCGCGGCCGTGGCCGCCCCTCCGGCAAGCGCAGGTGACCGCGATGACCGGCATCGAGGAACTCCTGCTCAGCCGCATCCGCGACGTGGACGACTACCCGGAGCCCGGGGTGATGTTCAAGGACATCACCCCGCTCCTGGCGGACCCGGCGGCGTTCACCGTCCTCACCGACGCCCTCGCGGAGATCGCCCAGCGGACCGGCGCGACGAAGATCGTCGGCCTGGAGGCCCGCGGCTTCATCCTCGGCGCACCGGTCGCCCTGCGCGCGGGGCTCGGCTTCATCCCCGTGCGCAAGGCCGGCAAGCTCCCCGGCGCGACGCTCCGCCAGGCCTACGACCTGGAGTACGGCTCCGCCGAGATCGAGGTGCACGCCGAGGACCTGACCGCCGCCGACCGGATCCTGGTCGTTGACGACGTCCTCGCCACCGGCGGCACCGCCGAGGCGTCCCTCCAGCTGATCCGCCGCGCCGGCGCCGATGTCGCCGGCGTCGCGGTCCTGATGGAGCTGGGGTTCCTGGCCGGGCGTGCCCGCCTGGAAGCAGTCCTGGACGGCGCCCCGCTGGAGGCGCTGCTGCGGGTCTGAGCACCCTGCGCACCCGGCCGCGCACACCCACGGCACGGCGGACGAGACGGGCCCGGAGGAATCCGGTGCCCGTCTCCCGCGTTTCACAGGTGAACGGCCCGCACAGCGGGCTGGAGGCGATCCGGCAGCCCGGGATCGCTACCATGGGACCTCCGGAGCCTGACCGGGGGACCCGGACCGCGCACGAGGAGTCCTCTTGCCAGACGAGGCCCAGCCACTGACCGCCGCCAAGCCCGAGTCCGCCTCGGCAGCCGCGGCGAAGCCCGCGCCGAACGCGAAGAACGCGACGAACGACGCCCGCGGGCCGGTCGAGCGCGCCTCCTCCGCCCCCGTCGAGAAGAGTGCCGAGTCCGTGCGCCCCAAGCCGGCCCCTCCCGTGCGCCCGGCCACCGGCCAGAGCGCCCGCTCCGGCTCCTCCAACCGCGTCCGCGCCCGCCTCGCCCGGCTCGGCGTCCAGCGCGCCAACCCGTACAACCCGGTCCTGGAGCCGCTGCTGCGGATAGTGCGCAGCAACGACCCGAAGATCGAGACGGCCACGCTGCGCCAGATCGAGCGCGCCTACCAGGTCGCCGAGCGCTGGCACCGCGGCCAGAAGCGCAAGAGCGGCGACCCGTACATCACGCACCCGCTCGCCGTCACCACCATCCTCGCCGAGCTGGGCATGGACCCGGCCACCCTCATGGCCGGCCTGCTGCACGACACCGTCGAGGACACCGAGTACGGCCTGGAGGACCTGCGCCGCGACTTCGGCGACGTCGTCGCCCTGCTCGTGGACGGCGTCACCAAGCTGGACAAGGTCAAGTTCGGCGAGGCCGCGCAGGCCGAGACCGTGCGCAAGATGGTCGTCGCCATGGCCAAGGACCCGCGCGTCCTGGTCATCAAGCTCGCCGACCGCCTGCACAACATGCGCACCATGCGCTACCTCAAGCGCGAGAAGCAGGAGAAGAAGGCGCGCGAGACCCTGGAGATCTACGCGCCGCTCGCCCACCGCCTGGGCATGAACACCATCAAGTGGGAGCTGGAGGATCTCGCCTTCGCGATCCTCTACCCCAAGATGTACGACGAGATCGTGCGCCTGGTCGCCGAGCGCGCACCCAAGCGGGACGAGTACCTGGCCATCGTCACCGACGAGGTCCAGTCCGACCTGCGCGCCGCCCGCATCAAGGCGACCGTCACCGGCCGCCCCAAGCACTACTACAGCGTCTACCAGAAGATGATCGTCCGCGGCCGCGACTTCGCGGAGATCTACGACCTGGTGGGCATCCGTGTCCTCGTCGACACGGTCCGCGACTGCTACGCGGCCCTCGGTACCGTGCACGCGCGATGGAACCCGGTCCCCGGCCGGTTCAAGGACTACATCGCGATGCCCAAGTTCAACATGTACCAGTCGCTGCACACGACGGTCATCGGCCCCAACGGCAAGCCCGTCGAGCTGCAGATCCGCACGTTCGACATGCACCGCCGCGCCGAGTACGGCATCGCCGCGCACTGGAAGTACAAGCAGGAGGCCGTCGCCGGCGCCTCCAAGGTCCGCACCGACGCGCCCCGCTCCACCGGCAAGGCCGGCAAGGACGCCGCCATCAACGACATGGCGTGGCTGCGTCAGCTCCTCGACTGGCAGAAGGAGACCGAGGACCCCAGCGAGTTCCTGGAGTCGCTGCGCTTCGACCTCTCCCGCAACGAGGTCTTCGTCTTCACGCCCAAGGGCGACGTCATAGCGCTTCCGGCCGGCGCCACCCCCGTGGACTTCGCCTACGCCGTCCACACCGAGGTCGGCCACCGCACCATAGGTGCCCGGGTCAACGGCCGCCTCGTGCCGCTGGAGTCCACCCTGGACAACGGCGACCTGGTGGAGGTCTTCACCTCCAAGGCGGCGGGCGCCGCCCCCTCCCGCGACTGGCTCGGCTTCGTCAAGTCGCCGCGCGCCCGCAACAAGATCCGGGCCTGGTTCTCCAAGGAGCGCCGCGACGAGGCGATCGAGCAGGGCAAGGACGCCATCGTCCGCGCCATGCGCAAGCAGAACCTGCCGATCCAGCGCATCCTGACCGGCGACTCGCTCGTCACGCTCGCGCACGAGATGCGCTACTCGGACATCTCCGCGCTGTACGCGGCGATCGGCGAGGGCCACGTCTCGGCGCAGAACATCGTGCAGAAACTCGTCCAGGCGCTCGGCGGCGAGGAGGCGGCCACCGAGGAGATCGACGAGAGCGTGCCGCCCGCGCGCGGGCGGGGCCGCAAGCGCCGCTCCAGCGCCGACCCGGGCGTCGTCGTCAAAGGCGTCGACGACGTGTGGGTCAAACTGGCCCGCTGCTGCACGCCCGTCCCCGGCGACCCGATCATCGGCTTCGTCACGCGCGGCAGCGGCGTCTCGGTCCACCGCAGCGACTGCGTCAACGTGGAGTCGCTCTCCCGTGAACCCGAGCGCATCCTCGACGTCGAGTGGGCGCCCACCCAGTCCTCGGTCTTCCTGGTCGCCATCCAGGTCGAGGCGCTGGACCGGTCCCGGCTGCTCTCGGACGTCACCCGGGTGCTGTCCGACCAGCACGTCAACATCCTCTCCGCGGCCGTCCAGACCTCCCGCGACCGCGTCGCCACCTCCCGCTTCACCTTCGAGATGGGCGACCCCAAGCACCTCGGCCACGTCCTGCGCGCCGTCCGCGGCGTGGAGGGCGTCTACGACGTGTACCGGGTCACGTCGGCACGCAGCCGCGCCTGAGCACCCGAAGACGCCGAGAGGGCCCCGTACGGGGCGTTCGGGGGCC